>NZ_CAMQRY010000142.1 GCF_947036855.1 uncultured Clostridium sp. | reverse complement strand
AGCAGTCGACTGTTAATCGAAAGGTCGTGGGTTCAAATCCCACTTCTGGAGCCAATATCTAGTGTTTATGCCGTTTAGGGTAACACCCGTTCCCATTCCGAACACGATGGTTAAGCCTTCATGGGTCGATGGTACTGCATGCGCGAGCGTGTGGGAGAGTAGATTGACGCTAGATTCTTAATAAGAAAGATCAAAGTTTTACTTTGGTCTTTTTTTGCATTTAAATATAAATTTATGATTAGCAAGTATAACAATAAGTTGCTAATCTTTTTTTATTTAAAATTGACATTCTATATTTATAATAGTAATATAGAAATATTAACACCCCTTATGGGAGGGGGTATATATTGGAATGTATAAAGTGAATTTTACCAATAAGTAAGTTTATCAGAATAAAATATTTGAATTTATTAAATAATAATGAAAGGAATATCGTGCAGACTATAAAATATTATTTATAGTATTTTATATAACAATCTAATAGAGGAAGTGATTTAATTATGGAGAAAAAAATACTGAAAATTACCGGAATGACTTGTGCTGCTTGTGTAGTATCTATTGAACGAGTAATAAAGAGAATTGAGGGAGTTGAAAAAGCTACTGTTAATTTAGTTGCTGAGGAACTTAGTCTTTCTTACGATGAGAAAATAGTTAATCTTGATAAGATTAAGCAAAAAATAGAGAAAATAGGATTTAAAGTTAAGACCGATTTAAAAGAAGTTGTTTATAGAGTTGAGGGAATGAGTTGTGCTGCATGTGCATCTTCTATTGAGCGAGTACTTAAAAAGATAGACGGAGTAGAAAGTGGAGTAGTTAATTTTGCTACTGAAACTTTAAGTTTGGCTTATAATGCCGAGAGTATAAGAATAAGCGATGTAAGGGCTAAGCTTTCAAAGCTTGGGTTTACATTAGTAAATTTAGATGAAGTTATAGAAGATGATTCAAAAAAGAAAAGTGAAGTTAAATTTACTAAAGATAGATTAATAGGAACTGCTATTTTTACTATTCCAGTATTTATAATTTCAATGGGAGATATGGTTGGAATTCCATTACCTAGTTTTATGGCATCAAGCACAGGTGCAGTAGGATTTGCTATTATTCAATTTATTTTAACAACTATAGTATTCTTCTTTGGGCGAAGCTTCTTTAAAGTTGGAATGAAAAGTTTATTTGCTGGTGTGCCTAATATGGATTCATTAATATCTATAGGAGCAGGTGCGGCTTATTTATTTAGTATTTATGCAATGATTAAGATTTTTATGGGAAATGTACATTTTGCACATCAATTATATTTTGAGTCTGCAGCAGTAATTATAGCATTTGTTAGCCTCGGTAAATTTTTAGAAAGTGTTGCTAAAGGTAAGACATCAGAGGCAATTAAAAAATTAATGGGACTTGCTCCTAAAAATGCTACTATTATTATTAATGGAAAAGAAGAAGTTGTTTCTGTTGATGATGTAAATGTTGGTGATTTAATAGTTGTAAAACCAGGAGAAAAATTGCCAGTTGATGGTGAAATTGTTGAGGGTAAAACTTCTATTGAAGAAAGTATGCTTACTGGTGAGAGTATCCCAGTTGAAAAAACTATTGGAGCATCTGTTTTTGGAGCTAGTATTAATAAGAATGGTAGAATTATTTATAAGGCTACTAAGGTTGGAAAAGATACTGTTATTGCTAAGATTGTGAAGCTTGTAAAAGATGCACAAGGATCTAAAGCTCCAATTGCTCAAACAGCGGATGTAATTGCAGGATTCTTTGTACCAGTAGTTATAGTTTTAGCTATTTTATCAACTATATTTTGGCATTTTGAAGGTCAAAATTTTGAGTTTATTGTAACTATATTTATTACTGTTTTAGTGATAGCGTGTCCATGTGCTTTGGGACTTGCAACTCCTACAGCTATAATGGTTGGAACTGGAAAAGGTGCAGAATATGGAGTTTTAATTAAGGGTGGAGAGCCTCTTGAGATAACTGGTAAGATTGAAACAATAGTATTTGATAAAACAGGTACTTTAACAGAAGGAAAGCCAGTGGTTACAGATATTATTACCAATTCTTACTCAGAAGATGAAATTTTATCAATAGCTGGAGCTGCTGAAAAAGGTTCAGAGCATCCACTTGGAGAAGCAATTGTAAATTTTGCTATAGAAAAAGGGTTAGAACTTAAAAAAATTGATAAATTTAATTCAATAGTAGGAAAAGGAATTGAAGTTACGGTAGATTCTAAAAATATATTTATAGGAAATAAAAAGCTTGTAGATGATCAAAGTATTTCTATAGCAGGTGAGTTTGAGAGAGAGTCTGATAGACTTGCTACTGAAGGGAAAACACCTATGTATATGATTATTGATGGGAAGCTTGAGGCAATAATTGCTGTAGCTGATACTGTTAAACCATCTAGTAAAAAAGCTGTTGAGATACTTAGAAGAATGGGTATTGAAGTAGTTATGTTAACTGGAGATAATAAAAAAACTGCAAAGGCTATTGCAAAAGAGCTTGGGATTTCAAGAGTTGTATCAGAGGTTTTACCACATCAAAAAGCTGAAAAAATTAAAGAAATTCAAGCAGAAGGAAAAAAAGTTGCTATGGTCGGAGATGGTATAAATGATGCACCAGCACTTGCTATAGCTGATATTGGTATGGCAATTGGATCAGGAACTGATATTGCTATGGAATCTGCTGATATTGTTCTTATGAGAAGTGATATTATGGATGTTATTACTGCTATACAACTTAGTAAAAAAACTATGATAAATATAAGAGAAAATTTATTTTGGGGATTAATATTTAATATTATAGGTATTCCAGTAGCGATGGGAGTTCTTCATTTATTTGGTGGACCACTTCTTAATCCTATGATTGCAGCAATAGCTATGAGTTTTAGCTCAGTAACAGTTCTCTTAAATGCATTAAGGCTTAAAAATTTCAAACCAAAACTTGGATAATTAAGATTAGATATTATATATTTAGATATATAGTATCTTATTTTTTGAGTTAATATATGAAATTTGTACATATTAGTTTATGAAAAAAAATAATGTATTTTTATTAAGTTTGATAGTAAAATAGATTTTATTTGAATTATAAATACAAAGTTTTTAAAAATAGAGGGTTTTAGGAAATTATTTATAAATTATTAAAAAAAAGTTTTTAAATAATATTGACATTTAATAGGATTTTTAATATAATAAATATATAAGTAATCCGGAATAGCTCAGCGGTGGAGCAGTCGACTGTTAATCGAAAGGTCGTGGGTTCAAATCCCACTTCTGGAGCCAAGATGCTAAAGTTCATGAGAACTTTCATGGAACTATGTAAAAGCAGATGATGTCTGTTTTTATATAGCTCTTTTTTTATGCGAGATTGTTAAAAAAATAACAATTATAGGGTTGTATTGATTAATTATATGGAATATATAGCAAAAAATGTTCATAGAAATTTAAAGAAAAAAAATAAAGAAATTTGGAATAATTGTAGTTATATCTTTTTAAAAAGAGTATAATATAAACATACTCTAATAACTAAGAAATAAGAAATTAAAAATTTGAAGAATATAATAAAATAAAAAGGCGTAGAAAATTCTATAAAGCAATAAAAGCCGACTCCTAAAGATTTATCTTTAGGAGTTTATTTTTTTATAATATTTTAGTGTTTTGATTAATATAATTATATATAAGTAAGTAATTTTAATATTAAAATTACTTGCTTGTGAAAAGATATTGATTTGCTTTTAAATATTAATAAGAAAGGTAGGTGAATTGTCAAAGGTTGAATGTAAACCTTTTAATCTTTGGCTCTATATGAAAAAATATTGTATTGAGAATTTGAGAAATATAGGAATAATAGGTCATAGTGGGACTGGAAAAACTTCAGTTGCAGAGGCACTTTTATTTTATGCTGGAGAAACAGATAGACTTGGAAAAGTTGATGATGGGACTACTATATTAGATTATGATTTAGAGGAAAAGAAGAGAGGAATATCTATTGGTACATCTATTGCATCTTTAAAAAATGATTTTGTTAAGGTTAATCTTATTGATACTCCAGGTTATTTTGATTTTATTGGTGAGGCTATTGAGGGAATGAGAGCTTCAGATGTAGCACTTATAGTTTGCTCAGCTTTTGGTAGCGTTGAAGTTGGTACTGAAAAAGCATGGGATTATTGTAGTAAGATAAAACTGCCAAGAGCATTTTTTATTAATAAACTTGATAGAGAAAATTCAGATTATGATAAAACACTTTTTGCACTTAAAGAAAAGTTTGGAATGAGTGTTGTACCTATTGAGTATCCAATTGGAAAAGAAGATAAGTTTATAGGGGTAATTAATGTTATAACTGAAAGGGCTAGAATATATAATTCTAAAACTAAAAAAATGGAAGAGATTGATGTTCCAGAGGAATATTTAGATAATTTAGCTGATTGTAAGGCTATGCTTACTGAGTCAGTTGCTGAAACAGATGAAATCCTTTTAGAAAAATTTTTTGAAAGTGGAGAGCTTAGCTCAGAAGAAATTTATAATGGACTTATTAAGGGGTGTTTATCAGGGGATATAGCACCTGTTATGTGTGGAAGTGCTTTAGAGCTAAAGGGTATTGAAACATTGATTGAGGACATTGTAGAGTGTTTTCCATCACCTAATATGGCTATACCTCAGAAAGCAGTAAGTTATAACAATGAAAGTGAGAAATATTTTAATTTAAGTGAGAGTAATCCATTTTCAGCATTTGTTTTTAAAACTATAGCTGACCCTTTTGTTGGTAAGATATCTATTTTTAGAGTTATTACAGGGAGTTTAGAAACTGATAAAATTATTATGAATTCTAATAAAGGTAAAGAGGAGAAAGCTAGTAATATATTTTTGCTAAAAGGTAAGGTACAGATTCCAACTAAGAGAATTATAGCTGGTGATATAGGTGCAGTTAGTAAGCTTCAATTTACTGAAACAGGGGATACTTTATGTGATAAAGAGTTTAAGTATCATTATGATAAAATAAATTTTCCAGAGCCTGTTATGTCTATGTCAGTTATTCCAAAAGCAAAGGGGGATGAAGAAAAAATAGCTATTGGGCTTTCAAAACTTTTAGAAGAAGATCCAAGTTTTGTGATTGAAAGAGATATTGAACATGCAGAAACTTTAATTAAGGGGGTAGGTGAAGCTCATATTGAGATAATAGCATCTAAGCTTAAGAGTAAATTTGGTGTTGATATAGAACTTGCATTACCAAAGATACCTTATAGAGAGGCTATTAAGGGCATTTCTGATGTTCAAGGAAAGCATAAAAAGCAATCTGGTGGACATGGTCAGTATGGGGATGTGAAAATTAAGTTTGAAAAAGGCACAGAAGGTAAAGAGGGTCTTGAGTTTATTGATAAAGTTGTAGGTGGGGTTGTTCCAAGAAATTATATTCCGGCTGTTGAAAAAGGGTTACTTGATTGTATGAAGGTAGGAGTTCTTGGTGGTTTCCCTATGATTAGTTTAAAAGCAACTTTGCATGATGGTTCATATCATGCGGTAGACTCTTCAGAAATGGCTTTTAAGATTGCAGCTACTAATGCATATAAAAAAGGTATTGAACAGGCAACTCCTATAATACTAGAGCCTGTTATGTATGTTGAGATTATTGTACCTGATTCTTATATGGGTGATGTTATGGGAGATATAAATAAAAAGCGTGGAAGAGTTTTAGGAATGGAACAAGCTTTGAAAAATCAAAAAATAATAGCAGAGATACCTATGGCAGAAATGTTTAAGTA
>NZ_CAMQRY010000141.1 GCF_947036855.1 uncultured Clostridium sp. | reverse complement strand
TCTCTCCTTTTCAAAGGATTTCTTGCAAAATAAATACCAAGAACTATAAATATTACTCCTATAACATATATTCCAATTGAAATACTAAGTAATAATGTCATTGTAGCTACTATAACAAGACCTATGATGATTAAAAAATCTTCTAGATAATTATAAAACATATCTTTTATTTTCTTCACTTTATCATCTCCATAATTTATTTAAGAAATCTTCATCAGCATATTTATTAACATCAAAATTACTTAATGTTTCTTGCTTAAATGCTAGTTTATAAGCACATATAGTAGCATCTACTGGATCTATTCTGTTAGCTGATTTATCTTTATTAATTTTAATTTCTCCTGCTGGATTTGAAACTATCCTAGCATTTACAACACTCCACAGAAGTAATTCATCACCTTTGTTATACTCAATGTTTTCAGCTTTAACTTCTAATCTAAAATCTTCTGTTGGATCATTAAGATATTTATTAGATTGATATATTTCAATACAATCACATCCAAGGTCATCTAAATCTTGCAAGAATGTATCAGCATAATGAGGATCATATCCAAGTTGTTCAATTTTCAAATCATATTTGGCTATTAACTTCTTTAGATAGGAAAATATATATTTATAATCAGTTTTTATTCCATTTGATGTTTCTGTAACAGTAAGTAATCCTTTATTTATCCAAATATCATATGGCACTCCATCTGTTTTCATATGTTCTTGAACTCTTCTTTTAGGTATAAAGCTATGTGAATGTACAAAATACTTTCGTTCTTCACCGATAAAGTAAACAAATATAAGTGCTAAAGATGTTAAATCTCCACCACTACTTAAATCAAGCCCCACAAAACAAGTTTCTCCTCTAAAATCATCTAAAGTTTTATCGGTTCCACATTTTTTAAATTCTGTTGGTCCAATATATTGGTCTTTACTAAATTCAACCCAAACATTTAAACCTTTTGTTAAAAAATCTTTTAAATCTCCTCCACCTTTATCTTTTGAACTAAAAGCTATTGCTATCAAATTTTCTAAATTTTCTTCATCAGAACAAACGAGAGGATTAGCTTTAATCCAGTTTTTTGGATCCCAAGTATCATCTTCTTCATCCATTTGAGCTATATAGATAAACTTAGTTTCATTTTTGCATACCTCACCTAAAATTTTTTTACAATATTCATACTCTTCAAAACATGGTCCATTTAAATTGAAACCTGCTGTTGTAATTACACTAATTAAGCATTGTTTCAAATTTCTTGTTCCACCTTCAAGTAATTTATACATCTGATTATCTTTATGAGCATGATACTCATCCACAATTCCAATCAAAGGTCTGAATCCATCAATACTCTTTGTATCTCTACCAAGTGTTTTAATTGTTGATTTTGTAGTTAAAGCTGTAATTGTATGGCAATATTCTTTAATATCAAAAAGTTCTTCTAAATCTTTATCAGCTTCAACAAATTTCATTATTTCATTCCATACTATTATTGCTTGAGCTTCTTTAGTTGCAGTGCAATATAGCTGACCATATTTATATCCTGAAAATGCACTATAATAAGCTGCTATTATCCCATTTAAAAAAGATTTACCGTTTTGTCGTCCTATTTGTATATAAGAACTTCTATATTTTCTATATCCACTTTCTTTTTTCACCCAACCATTCAAAGATCCTAATATAAACGATTGCCAATCTTGGAGTTTTACTTGAACTTCGCCTTCACCTTCTGCAATAGTTAGCATCTCTGCAAAGTTTATAATATGTACTGATTTTTCTATATCAAATTCATATACATAAGGAGCTAATTTTGATGATTCCAAGTCATCTAAATGGCGTTTACATGCTTGTTTTACGAGTTCTCCTGTAATTATGACTCCCTTTAATACATCTTCTGCGTATTTAGTTACTCTATCAATCAATTTTCCTCCTTACATATTACTTAAAAATTTATTCTTTGGTTTAACTTCTTTTACTTTTGGAATTACTAATCTACATCTACTAGAAATACTAAGCCCGAGATCCGATGCACATTTTCTACAAGAATTAAGTAACCGTAATTGCAATTTAACAAATGATGCATATTCTTCATCAAATACAATCTCTTCACGTGTATTTATTATATTTCCATCTTTATCATAGTCTATAACTTCAATGATTTTAGCTGACATACGAGATTTAACTTCTTTAGTTACTTTTAGATATTCATTTTTTGTTTGAATAAAAAAAGATAGTGAATCAACATCTAAATTAGACATTATTTCTATCTTAATTAATTCTTTTGCTATTTTTTTAAACTCTTTTTTCTCATTTTTATCTAAATAATCAGGTGGTTTTACATTATCACTTAATGCTTTTACTTCATTCATTTGTCTATTTTTTATTTCTTCTTTTGTTAGATGCTTTTTACCTTTCAAAAGCACTACACTAGTTGGTTGCCTAGGTCTAACCATATTAATCAGCACCTTTTTTCTTTATAAATTTTTATACTTTTTCTTTTTTTAAAATTAATTTTGTGGATTCCCTAACAATCCCACCCGGCTCAGAAAATTTCATTTAGGGAGTTTTGGCGGGAGAATAGTATATACATGGACCTGGAAGCAATTGCAAAAATATTTTGCTATCCCCCCTACCCTACTGCATAATCTCCCTTAATTTCGTCTGCATAGCTATTTTATCCTCATTACTCATTTTATACTTCTTATGAACATAAAAATGGCATCTATCACAAAGACAAATCAGATTACTCATACTTGTTCTAAGTTCCCAAGTATCTTTAAGCTCTTCAATATGATGTACGTTATTAACAAATGATAACTTACCTTTGCTATCGCATAACCTACATATGCCTTTATCTCTAGCCTTAACAACATCTCGTGTAAATACCCAGTTCTGAGTCTTATAAAACTTTTGCTCTTTATCATCAGTTCTTTTGCCTTTATATTTTTGATAAGTTTCTTTATCTTGTATTTTCTTTTTATATTCAAACTTCTTTTTACATTCATCACATATTTTCATCTCTTGCGGTATGATCTTTTGACACCTGCAAAATTTCTTTAACATTTCAATTCACCTAATCCTTTAAAAATCCACAATAAAAAACCACCTATATTTCTATAAGTGGTTTTTTTGCAGTATAAAATCCCATATCTGTATAGGTGTTTTTCTATACATAAAAGTTATCTCGTTATTTATTCTAACATGTTTAAATATCAAATAATATAAAAGAATTTACCCATAATAACTCAATAGCTAGATTCTTTTATATATTCTCTTTGAAAAATATTTATTTATGACAATATCTATTCTACCATAAATTCTAACTATAAAATTCCAATTAATTTCAAAAAATTTCATAGAATTTCAGATAATTTCAAAAAATTTCACGTTTTTAAAAATCCACTAATGGAAATAATGTTTCTTCCCAGCTATTAACTCTTTTTATTGTTAATTCTTTAATCCTTGTAATACCTGATTTACTCATATTCATAGCCATAGCAATTTCTTTATTAGGTTTTTTATCAGCATATTTATATTTTATAAAGTTTAATATATCTTCATTAAACATATTTATATTACTTTCTATTATTTTATTTTTTTCATTTATATTTCTTATTCTTCTTTCAAGATTATCTATCCCGATATAAACTCTGGCTTTCTCTATTTCTAAATCCTCTATCATTTTCACCATCATCTTTTCAACACAACTAATTCCATCATTTGAGGTTTGTACTCGTTCTTCATAGCTAATCGCTTTTATATCAGCATCTATTTTTATATCAACATTTTTAATCTTATCTTCTAGATCCTTATAACATTTATTTAAATATTTAATTTTATCTTCACAACTTTTGATAAGATTGTCCTTATCAAAATAATCATATAACTTCTTTTCTGTCTTTCTAAAAATATTATCTCTCATATATTTCTCCTCATAATTTACTTGCAAAATTTTACTGTAGACTATAAACTTAAATTATTGTAACCACCGTTATAATTTTAAAATTATTATTTTTAATTTTTAGCAACCTAGAATCCAAGTCTAGGTTGCTTTTTTTATTTTTAATTCTCCGCTACATATATTTCTATGTTGCATTCCTTTTTGGAATCAAAACACAATATTCATCTTCAAACTTATCGCCTAATAATGCAGTTAAAAGCTCATTATTATATTTATTTATGCAACCTTCTTCCGTACATTTATCAGATATAACTTTTATTAAATTCTTGATATTATCTAGCCCTTTAAAACTAACTTCTATAGTTAAATTTTTCTTTTCTGCTTTGTTTCTAATATCATTAATCTCTTTTGCTGCATTATATTTTTTCGTCTTTCTATTCTTCATTGGATAATGATCTCCAACCCTATTATTTGTTAGTTTGAGTAGATATAAATTTTCTTCTATCACCTCATATTCAACCATATATCCCATATCATTTTTTTTATACTTGTTCATTTCATCTTGAACAAAACTATAATTATTAGTTATTATTCTTCTTTGACTTACGTCACTTAAAATATGCATTCCTACACCTCCTTATTTCATAAAAGCGAACTATGTTGTATACTCTTTAGTTAATTTATTAAACTCTTTTTTATCTAGTTCTCTTAACTTTGTATCAAAATGTTTTTCTATCTTTTCTAAAGACATAAATCCAGTTATATCAACTTCTAAAGTTATTCTTTTATCAATTATTTCAAAATATCTTTTCATATTCTCACTCACCAACTTTTTATTATTTTCTTTTAAAGCCATATTTTTTGACTAACATATCCCCTATGCTCCTAAGTTCTTTTCTAACTTTTTTTCTAGCTTTATAAAAACTTAATTTTTCTATTCTCATTTGGATTTTTGCAACTCTTATAATTTGCTTTTGTTTTTTATTCAACTAATCACCTCATTTAGTAATTCCAAAAAATGTAATTATTTATTATCTTTATAATAGGTTTTAATGTTCATCATTTTAGTAGTTAATTCAAATAGTTCAATCGATTGTATTGAACTATTATTTAATGTATTTATAATTAGCTCAACTTCATTTTCATCTAAACTTATCTCTTTATCGATTGCTTTTACTTTCATTTTTGCACCTAATTTCAAGCTTACACGCTGCATACCTTTTTCAAATTCTTCACTTATTTCAAGATACTTTTCTTTAAAGCAATAAATATGCCCAGCTTTCAATTCACCTCTAAGTTTTCCTAAATGCGAATCTAAAGGATCTAATTCTTTTTTGCATATATCACATTTCATTTTTACACCTCACCTTTTCGTAATTTCGAACAATGTCGCACACTTTTATAAAAGTTTTCTACCTATCTTATAATTTGGTGGTCCTGGAGGTCTTGGCGTTGTTGGTGGTTCAAGATAAACGCCACCTGAACTTTTTATTATTCCATCATTTTTCTTTTTTTCTATCAACTCGTTATATTCTTCAATCCATTTAATCGGAATATTTAAATTAGCTTTTAAGTATCTACTTATAGCACACCCTAATTCAAATAGTCTTTCATCTTCCCATATGAATTTAGGTTTTATCCCTAATGGTGGTTTTTTACATCTCATAATTTTCCACTCCTATAACCCTATCATTCTAGTTAATTTGCTATGAACTATTGAGTTAATAGCACCCCTTGACACTTTGTAAACCTCAGCTAGTTCATCAACTGTCATTCCATTCATATATTTATCTAATATTTTTCTTCTTGTATCATAATTTATTATTTTTTTCATTCGTAATTCTCCTTAATCTCTCGTTCTAAGCTTAA
>NZ_CAMQRY010000140.1 GCF_947036855.1 uncultured Clostridium sp. | reverse complement strand
TCTGAACATTAATTTTAGGACTTTTAAGTAAAGTTTCACTATTTAACACAAAATTATTACTTGATATAACGCCTAAAAACAATCCTAAAACTATAAGTCCCCCAACAATCATTGCAATTAAAGTTTTCATACTACCTCCTTATATTAAAATATTTTCACTCTAAAACACCATACTTCTAATAGTATCTATATATAAGCTAATTTAAATCTAAATATATTCACTTCATTTTTAAATAAATATTTCTTCATTAACATATAATCTTATATTTAACTAATCTCATTTTAAATGTTTTTATATTTTATTTCCTCTTCTCTCACTTACAATATAGTTATGATTAAATTTTAAAAACATCAAAATTAAGTAACAAAACAGAAAATTTCTAGTATCTAACTTTTAAATTTAACTATCATTATCAATTTTTAAATATTTGAATACTATATATAATGTAGAAATTTAAAAGACTTATATAAGATTTTAATTACTATATTTTTTATTTATTATATAATAACTCTTTACAAGTAATAATTATTATTATATAATAATAACAAGTTAATGATTGAGGAAATGTTACTCTCAATCAAATTGAAATAAAATTAAAGTTAGGAGATTTTGTTATGAAAAAATTTGTTTGTACTGTTTGTGGATATATATATGAAGGAGAAAAGGTTCCTGAAATCTGTCCTATATGTAAAGTTGGATCTGATAAATTTATGGAGCAATCAGATGATTTAGTATTTGCTGATGAACATAGAATCGGAGTTGCTAAAGGAACTGATCAAAGAATAATTGAAGGACTTCAAGCTAATTTCATGGGTGAATGTACTGAAGTTGGAATGTACTTAGCTATGGCTAGACAAGCTGATAGAGAAGGACTTCCTGAAGTTGCTAGATCATATACAAGAATTGCTTTTGAAGAAGCTGAACATGCTGCTAAATTTGCAGAAATGCTTGGAGAAGTGGTTGAAGCTGATACTAAAGCTAACTTACAAGCTAGAGTTAATGCTGAGCATGGAGCTTGTCAAGGTAAATTAGACCTTGCTAAACTTGCTAAAGAATTAAACTTAGATGCAATACATGATACTGTTCATGAAATGTGTAAAGATGAAGCTAGACATGGAAAAGCTTTTGCTGGATTACTTGAAAGATACTTTGGTGATGATGATTCAAACCCATTCGATTACAAAGAGTTTGAAGTATTCAAGAAAGAACAAGAAAATGATGTTGTAACTTCATTCTACTTAAAGCCAATAAATGGAGCTAAAGTTAGAACTCATAAAGCTGGTCAATTCTTATCAATCATGCCTGTTAGAGAAGGTACTGATGTTGAAGAAGTTAGACAGTATAGCTTATCAATGAAACCTGGTTCAGATTTCTATAGATTAAGTATCAAAAAAGAAGATCAAGGAAAAATCTCAAGATATATGCATGATAATGTAAATGTTGGAGATGTTATAAAAGCTACAAGCCCACTTGGAGAGTTCTTCTTAAAAGAAGATACTAAGAAACCATTAGTATTATTAAGTGGTGGAATTGGTATAACTCCAGTTATGTCTATGCTTTACAAAGCTCTTGAAGAAAAAAGAGAAGTAATATTTGTACAAGCTGTTCTTAACTCAACAGCTCATACATTTAAAAATGAATTAGCAGAAGTTGCTAAAAACAACTCAAACCTAAAAACAGCTGTATTCTACAGTAATCCATTAGATTCAGATAAAATGGGTGTAGATTATGATGTTGAAGGATTTGCTACAAAAGAATGGTTAGAGTCTAACCTTCCTAAAAATGGAGAATTCTACTTCTGTGGACCTCTTGGTTTCATGAAGCACGTATTCAATACATTAAAAGGTATGAATGTTTCTGATGATGAAATAAACTACGAAATGTTTGGACCATCAGCAGACCTTGCTACTCTTTAATTAGTAGAACTTTAATTCTTTAAATATAATTATTCCATATAAAATTAACCAGCTAGAAATAATTTTTCTAGCTGGTTTTTTATTATATTCTATATAAAAAAGAGAAGAAATCTATTTAACTAAATAGATTTCTTCTTTTCCCATAAAATTTACTTTTTATTTCTCTGAACTGTATATATCCTAAATATATATATGCTATAACAAATAAACTAAAAACAAGCCCTATCATCCCAAGTGCCTTAAAGCTGAATGCTCCTTGTACTTGATTAAACGTACCTGTAAATCCAATTACTGTTAATGCTATAATAATCATTAAAATTGTAAATACCATCAATACTATTAACCATACTTTTCTAGCTGTTCCCCTATCCATGAAAAGTATAGCAAGTGTTATTAGTGGTATACTTGCTAATACTAAACTAGCTATTACTTTTTCTTCTATTGTTAAACCTAAATATAGAGCATATCCTACACTTATTATTATAATTGCAATAAGTGAAACTATCCTAGTAAATGATACCTTCATATATCGTCCTCCTATTTTTTCATTTGTTCGCTACCTTAAATTATACAAAATCAAACACAATCTGTGAACTCTTTTAGTGAGTTTATAACTATTTCAGTAAAAAGAATTTTTTAATATATATAATTCATATCTTTGTAAATTATATTTGAATAATTTATGAGATAATTAGAAATATAAATTTATGCTTGTTCTACCTATAAAAAGAAATTACTATAACTGCTTATTTTTATGCTTTTATATAATTTCCTACTATTGAAATTATAGTAATTAATTCCATATTTTCATTATTGAAGTTGTTGACACTTTTGAATAAGCAATAGTATTATATTAAATATAATTAAATATTTACAAACTTTGATAAAGAGGAGTAAAGATAGGAAGAACATTTAAGAGAGAAAATCCATCGGCTGTAAGATTTTTATGTTTGATATCTTGAAAGTAGCTTTTGAGTTTCTTTAGTGAACCTAAGTAACTAAAGACGGTAATTCTATCGTTATTATAGAGAGCCCTTATTTATGAGGGAAAAAAGGTGGTACCGCGAACTTTCGTCCTTTTAAGGATGAGGGTATTTTTTTATACTTTTTTAAAGAAAGTCATTATTTAAAAACATAGTTTTCTTAGTAAGATTATACAAAATAATATACTTTAATTATGGAAAAGATAATTATATTAAATGTTATAAATTATTTGATTTTATATATTAAATCAATAAAACAATATAATAAAGAGCCTTAGCATAGAATTTCAATATTTCTTGTAGGGGCTTTTTAAAACAAAGGAGGAACTTTAATGAGTAATAATGAACTAAAGAAAACAGTAAACTTTTGGGCTGCATTATCGACTGTTATTGGACTTGTAATTGGTTCTGGGGTATTCTTCAAACCACAGGCTATTTTCAGTGCAACTGGTGGAGCACCTGGACTTGGTATTCTGGCTTGGGTACTTGGTGGAATAATAACTATCGCAGCCGGACTTACAGCTACAGAAATTTCTGCTGCTTTCCCTGAAACAGGTGGAATGATGATTTATATGAGAGAAATCTACGGGAAAAAATTATCATATCTAACAGCATGGATGCAAACAATTTTATATTTCCCTGCTGTTATTGCAGCACTAGCAATATTATTTTCAGAACAAGCATGTCAAATCCTTGGTATGCCAGAGCTTAAAATACCAATAGCGGTTGGTATAATTCTCTTTTTAGTACTTCTAAATTTAATCGGCTCTAAAACTAGTGGAATTGTACAAATTGTTTCTACAATCGGAAAATTAATTCCAATAATTCTTATTATTGTTGTAGGATTCTTTAAACATGAAAGAACACAGAACTTATTTACACCAATGATTGGTCCACATTTAAGTTTTACATCTGTTCTTGGACAGATTCTTGTAGCAGCATTATTTGCTTATGACGGTTGGATTTATGTAGGTAATATTGCTGGAGAAATGAAAAACCCAAGTAAAGATTTACCTAGAGCTATAATTGGTGGTTTAATGATAGTAATGGCAGTATACATAGCTATTAACGTAGCATTTATAATGGTTATACCAGCTAATGAAATTGCATCTAGTGCAACTCCAGCTTCTTTAGTTGCACAAAAACTATTTGGAAATGCTGGTGGAAAATTAATTGATATCGGTATTTTAGTATCAATATTTGGAACTCTTAATAGTTACACTTTAACTGCTCCTAGAGTACCATTCGCACTTGCCAAAACTGGATATTTACCATTTAGTGGGTTCTTCTCAAAACTTAATAAAGCTAATGTACCTGCAAATGCTACATGGCTTATTTCAATACTTGGAATTTTATATGCACTTAGTGGAAAATTTAATTTACTTAGTAATCTTACAATTTTCACTATTTGGATATTTTATATGCTTATATTTATCGGTGTCTTCAAACTTAGAAAAACAAGACCTGACTTGCATAGACCATATAAAGTTATTGGATACCCTGTTATCCCTATAATTGCACTTCTTGGTGGATTATTTGTTGTTGTAAATCAATTATTTATGTCAGGACTTCAATCAAGTATAATTGCACTTTCTGGTGTTGTTATAACTTTAATAGGATTCCCTATATACTTCTATATGGATAAAAAATATCATAGATAAAAATAAAAATGGATCAGTATAACATTAACTAAATGTTATACTGATCCATTTTTTTCTATATGTATTCCATAATTTGATAATTATTTTCTTTTAATATCTATTTTCTTTTATTAATCATTTTTATTTAATATTAATTTTCTCTTGTAAATGATTCTCATTTAGTGTACTATAAATAAGAGATTAAAAAGAAAGTGGTGAACTCCTTGTTTAAAAGAGAAAATTTTATTAACGGTCGAATATTTAAAAATTTAATTTTGTTTATTATAATATATACAATAATGGGACTTATAAAAGGACTTAATAGTGATATACTTATGAGTTATATCCATCTTGAGCTTCCTGATATTTCAAAAAGTCTTACGATATTCATAGGAATATCTATGTTACTACTTGTCCTTGCTATTATTGCTGTAAGATATATCGGATATAAAAAAGTTGTATTTATAATAACAGCCCTACTTATAATTAGTACGATTGGTATTATGAATACACATAATATAGTTCTTGGAACTATATACTTTATCTTTATAGAGCTATCACACAAAGCATTTGTTGTTGTTATACCACTTGTTTTAATGGCTTATACTAACAAAGAAAATAGAATTTCAGTTTTTGCTAAAGCAATTTTCTTAAATGTTGCTGGTGAAACTATTGCATCATTTTTTGATGGAAAAATACTTGTTTTAAAATTTAAAAGTATGCTTGGAATTTCATATGATCAAGCTAATGATTTAACTAAACATGTAAGTAAAATGAATCATATTCAACTTGCAGATTATGTTCAATCTTATAAATTTGTAATTTGGATTTGTATTGCATTATCAGTACTTTTACTTATACTTTTAGTATTCATAAAGGAAACTAAGGCAGATTATAGAAACAACGCACTAGGAACTGACAGACTTATTCCAAAAGATAAATCAGAACTTAAAATATTTAAAACTAAATATATAATTGTATGGATAATATTCATAGCATTACTTGAGATTGATTCAAATCTTGTTTCTCCACACTTACCTGTATACTTAAATAGAGTACTACATATAAGTAGAGGGACAACATCAACACTAATCGCACTTAAGAGTTTTGGAATGATGGTATTTGTTATTCTATCTCCAAAAATTATAAGTAAGATTGGTAAGATTAAGCACTTCTCATTATTCCTAATGTTATCAGTACCACTTATGATTATACTTGGACTTGGAAACTTCCTAGGACAAGGAAT
>NZ_CAMQRY010000139.1 GCF_947036855.1 uncultured Clostridium sp. | reverse complement strand
CTAATAGACATATCACCAATAAATCCATGTTTAGTATCAGTTTTATCATCACCATGACAGTCTGAACCACATGTAATAATAAGCCCAAGTCGCATAGCTAGAGATGAATACTCTGAATTTTCAACATTAGTGTTTTGGAAGTAGATAGCTTCTATTCCATCAACACCAAAACTTAAAACTTCTTCAACAGGAACTTTTTTTATAAGTTTTGGATGTGCTAGGACAACTAAAGCATTAAATTTCTTTAAAAGTTTTACTCCATCTGCTACATCAAGTTTTTCGTTAGGTACATATGCTGGTGAATCATCACCTATAAATTCTTCAAATATTTGATCCCATTCATAATTATAACCAGCTTCAATTATAGTTTTAGCTATATGAGGTCTTGCTATAACACCTTTTCCCTTTTCTAAAACTTTTTTATAGTCTATTTTTATATTAAAATATTTCTCTAAATTTTCTACTATTTTCTCAGCTCTTTCAACTCTTCTTACTTTTAAATTCTTTAGAAAGTCTTGAAGCTCTTTCTCTTTATATGAGTCATCTTTGAAATAGCCTAGTAAATGTATAGTTGCTCCCTTATAATCACAACTAAGTTCTATACCTGGTATAAAGTTTACTCCAAGTTTTTTAGCCTCTAAATAAGCCTCTTCTAGACCTTCTGTTGTATCATGGTCTGTTAATGCAATAGACTCAAGATTTAACTTTTTTGCTATTTGTATAACTTCTGAGGGCGTCATTTTACCATCAGAGGCTATTGAATGACAATGAAATTCTGCTTTTATATTCATAACATAGTCTCCTAATATTAAAATTTCAGTTTCTATAAAATTCTGATATAATTATTTTAACACATTTTATAAGGAGATAATTTACAATTATGTTTTTAATGATAGATAACTACGACTCATTTGTTCATAACCTAATTAGATATTTTAAAGAATTAAATCAGGAAATATTAGTTTTTAGGCGTGATAAAATTACAATATTTGAAATAGAAAAATTAAATCCTGCTGGGATTATAATATCCCCAGGACCAAAATCACCTAAGGATGTTAGGGAATGTTTAAATATAATAGACTACTTTAAAGGAAAGATACCTATACTTGGAGTATGTCTTGGACATCAGTGTATAGGCGAAGTTTTTGGTGGTGAAATAATTTATGGTGATAAACCAATACATGGAAAGGTATGTAAAATAATAAATAATGGTGATGGTGTATTTAAAAATCTACCAAAAGAATTTAATGTCACTAGATATCATTCACTTATGATAAATAAAAATAATTTACCAAGTTGCTTAGAAATAACAGCATTATCAAGTGATGATGTTATTATGGGTATAAAGCATAAAGACTATGATATTGAAGGTGTACAGTTCCACCCAGAAGCAGTCATTACAGAGTATGGACATGATATGCTTAGAAACTTTATTGAAAGGTGCGATGTTAATGAACTTTAATATAAAAGAATTTAAAACGAGTCTTGAAATAAATCAATTATTTGAAATTTGGAAAGATGAAAAAGATGTTATATTACTTGATAGCTCAAAATATGATAGTAAATTTTCAAAGTTCTCATTTATTGGAGTAAATAAAAATTTAAAATTTAAATCCAAAGAAAATCATATAACAATAAATGAAAAGAGTTTTGTCGGGGAACCATTTGAAGAGTTAAATAAAATATTTGAAGAGAGAAAGCTTATTAATATACCAAGTGAATTTTCTAATATACCATTTTTATCTGGTAGTATAGGATATATATCATATGATATGTCTAAAACTATGGAGAACTTACCTAAAACGGCAATTAATGACTTAGCTATAGATGATAGTTACTTTTTATTTTTCAATAATATTATAATATTTGATTTGGAAAATAATAAAAAATATATAACATCAGTAGACACTGAAAAATCAATAGATATTATTTTAGAAAAAATAAATAAATTTGAAGAAAATTATAATAAAAATACTGATTATATATATAATACTGATTTTTCAAAATTTAAATCTAATTTTGAAAAGGAAGATTATAAAAAAGCTATAACAAAAGTTAAAGATTACATAAAAGATGGACATACCTATATAACTAATATGACACAAAGATATAGTTGTGAGAGTTATGAAGATAATTTTACGATATACTCAAAACTTAGAAAGATAAATCCAGCGCCTTTTTCAGCCTATATGAATTTAGAAGATATGAGTATAATATCCTCTTCTCCTGAAAGGTTTTTAAATATAATAGATAGAAAGGTTGAGACTAGACCTATAAAAGGGACTATGCCAAGAGGGAATACTAAAGAAATTGATGATATAAACAGAAATATACTTTTAAATAGTGAGAAAGATAAATCTGAATTATTAATGGTAGTTGATTTAGAAAGAAATGATTTAAGTAAAGTATGTAAACCGAGTACTATAAATGTAACAGAACTTTTCAAAATTGAAGAGTATGCAACTGTATTTCATCTAGTATCAACCATTGAAGGTATATTAGATGATGATATAAATGCAATAGATTGTATAAAAGAATGTTTCCCAGGTGGTTCTATAACAGGGACTCCTAAAATTAGGACAATGGAGATTATAGAAGAAGTAGAAAAACTTAGAAGAGGTATTTATACTGGGGCTATAGGATACTTTGATTTTAGAGGGAACTGTGACTTTAATATAGTTATAAGAACAATACTAAAAAAAGATAATAAAGCTTATTTTGGAGTTGGTGGTGGAATAACTATTGAATCAGATGAAGAAAGTGAATATAATGAAACTCTAGATAAAGCAAATGCATTAATGAGGGTGTTATAATGATAAAATTTTGTAATGATAATTCAGTAATTAATTTAGATGATGGATATTTTTTTTCAACTGGTGTTTTTGAGACTATTCTAGTTAAAAATACTCCTGTTTTTCTTAGTAAACATATAGAAAGATTAAATAAATCTATTAAACTTTTAAATATAAAACAAACTATTGATAAGTTAGATGTATTAAACTTCATAGTCGAAAATAATATTAAAAATTGTGTATTAAAAATTGTAGTATCTGAAAAAAATATTATTGCGACAACTAGAAAAATTATATATAATGACAAAGATTATAATACAGGATTTAAACTTAAATTAAGCAGTGTTATCCGAAATAGTACATCTTTGCTCTCTTATATAAAATCTACTAGTTATAGTGAAAATATAATTGAGAGAAGTAAAGCAAAAGAACTTGGATATGATGAAGTTTTATTTTTAAATGAAGCAGGTTTTATAAGTGAATGCAGTATGAGTAATATATTTTGGGTTAAAAAAGATATTATTTACACTCCGGATATAAAATCAGGTTTATTAAATGGTATAATTAGACAATGGATTATAGAAAATTATAATATAACACAAGAAAAATTCGATTTAAAAAACATTTTAAATGCAGATGAGATTTTTATAACTAATTCGGTTATGGGGATTATGAAAGTAAGTATGATAGATAACATCTTTTTTGAAAAAAGCAGTGTTATTGAAAATATACAAAAAGATTATAAGAGGGTATTGGAGGAGTTATAAAATTGGACAGAGAAAAAATTATAGAAGGTGTAAAATTAATACTTGAGGGTATTGGTGAAGATTTAAATAGAGAAGGACTTTTAGAAACTCCTAGTAGAGTAGCTAAAATGTACGAAGAAATTTTTGAGGGATTAAATAAAGATGCTAGTGAATATTTAGAAAAGACATTTGAAGTATCATCTAATGATTTAGTTTTAGAAAAAGATATACCGTACTTTTCAATGTGTGAGCATCATTTAGCTCCATTCTATGGAAAAGCACATATAGCATATATTCCAAATGGTAGAGTAGCAGGTTTATCAAAACTTGCAAGAACTGTTGATGTATATTCAAAAAAACCTCAAATACAAGAAAGATTAACATCTGAAATAGCAGATTCTTTAATGAAATTTTTAGATGCTAAAGGTGTTATGGTAATAATTGAAGGTGAGCATATGTGTATGACTATGAGAGGTGTTAAAAAGCCAGGTACTAAAACAATAACTAGCACTTATAGAGGGTGCTTTAAGGAAAATGAATCATTAAAATCAGAAGTTTATAGAATGATTTCTTTATAATGGAGTGAATAAAATGAAAATTGGAACTAAAGAGTTTTTAATTGGTGAAAAAACATATATAATGGGAATACTAAATGTAACACCAGATTCTTTTTCAGATGGTGGGAAGTTTAATGATTTAGAAAAATCATTAGTACAAGTGAAAAAGATGATAGATGATGGTGTTGATATTATAGATATAGGTGGAGAGTCTACACGACCAGGTCATATGACCGTTGAAGAGGAATTAGAAATCAGTAGGGTTGTACCTATAATAAAGGCTATAAAAGAGAGATATAACATACCTATTTCTATAGATACTTATAAAGGGGGAGTTGCAGAAGAAGCAATTAAAGCTGGGGCTGATATGATAAATGATGTTTATGGCTTAAAAAAATGTAATAAAATTAGTAAAGTTGCAGCAAAATATAATGTACCATGTTGTATAATGCACAATAGAGAAAATAATAATTACAATGATATCATATTAGATATGATTAATGATTTGAAGGAGAGTATTGAAATAGCAGTAAGTTCAGGTGTTAGCATAGATAAATTAATACTTGACCCAGGAATAGGATTTGCGAAAAATCTAGAGCAAAACCTAGAAGTTATGAATAGACTTTCTGAATTTAAAATAAAAGATATACCTGTACTTTTAGGAACTTCAAGAAAATCAATGATTGGTTTAACACTCGATTTACCAGTTGAAGAAAGACTTGAGGGTACACTTGCAACAACAACTCTTGGAATTATGAAGGGGATAGATTTTATAAGAGTTCATGATGTAAAAGAGAATGTTCGTTGTGCGAAAATGACAGATGCTATGGTTAGGAGATAAGAATGGATAAGATAGTAATAAAAAACTTTGAATTATTTGCAAATCATGGTGTTTTTGAAGCTGAAAAAATACTTGGACAAAAATTTGTTTTAGATATAGAACTTAGAATGCCAACAAATATAGCAGCTAAAAGTAATGATTTAACAAAATCAGTTCACTATGGGGAACTTGCACATAAATTAGAAGTTGAATTTAAAAAAGAAAGTTATGATTTAATAGAAACTGTTGCTGAAAAAATGGCAGAGTTTATTTTAATGGAATATAGTATAGTTGAAGAGGTTTCTATTAAAGTGAAAAAACCATGGGCACCAGTCCATAGAACTCTAGAAACTATTTATGTAGAGATAACTAGAAAATGGAATGAGGCGTATATTGCTTTCGGTTCTAATATGGGTGATAGCCTTGCAATAATAAACAAAGGGCTAGAATTATTAGAAAAAGATTATCATACAACTTTAGAAAAAAAATCAAGTATAATAAAAACAGAGCCTTGGGGTAATGTAGAACAAGATGACTTTTTGAACGGAGTATGCAAAGTTAAAACATTACTTACACCAGCAGAGTTAATGCAATTACTATTAGATATAGAAAAGGAACTCAAGAGAGAAAGAGTTATTAAGTGGGGACCTCGGACTTTGGATTTAGATATAATCTTCTATAATGATTATGTGTCAGAAGATGAGTTTGTAGTTTTACCACACCCTAGAATGCATATGAGAGAATTTGTATTAGAACCATTAAATGAGATAGCACCATATAAAATACATCCTCTTCTTAAAACAAGAGTTTTTGAGTTATTTGAAAATATTAAAAAGTAATATTAAAAAGTAATATTAAAAAGTAATATTAAAAAGTAATATTAAAAAGTAAT
>NZ_CAMQRY010000138.1 GCF_947036855.1 uncultured Clostridium sp. | reverse complement strand
AATAAAAAGTGATGTAATATATTTTAAAAATATTAATGTAAAAATTTGATAAAAAAGTTTAAATTTGATAGAATTGAAATTGATATAATTTAAAAAAATAAGGAAACTTATATAGATAATTTTAAGGGGTGCAGTAATGAGTAAAAATTTTGAAGATTTATTTAAAAAGTTAAAAGAGGTTGGAAAGAAAAGAGTTTCTGTTGCAGTAGCACAGGATGAACCAGTTCTTGAGGCTTTGAAAGAAGCTAGTAGACTTGGACTTGTAGATGGAATTTTAGTTGGGGATGAAATAGAGATAAAATCTATTGCTAAAAAAATTGATTTTGATTTAACTGATTTTAAAATTGTTAATGAAACAAATATAGCAAAGGCAACACTTGAGGCTGTAAGAATAGTTTCATCAGGTGAAGCAGATATGGTTATGAAGGGTCTTGTTGATACAGCTACATTTTTAAGAAGTGTTTTAAATAAAGAAGTTGGTCTTAGAACTGGAAAGCTTATGTCACATGTATCTGTTTTTGAAATAGATGGATATGACAGACTTTTATTTTTAACAGATGCAGCATTTAATACTTACCCAGATTTAAAGGCAAAAGTTCAAATTATTAATAACTCAGTAAGTGTTGCAACAGCTTGTGGTATAAAGATACCTAAAGTAGGAGCAGTTTGTGCTGTTGAAGTAGTAAATCAAGATATGCAAGCAACTGTGGATGCAGCTCTTCTTGCTAAAATGAGTGATAGAGGACAAATTAAAGGTTGTTTAGTTGATGGACCATTTGCTTTAGATAATGCAATTTCAATCGAAGCAGCAGAGCATAAGGGCGTTAAGGGAGAAGTTGCAGGTAGAGCAGATATAATTCTTTTACCTAATATCGAAACAGCTAATGTTATGTATAAAACTTTAACTATGTTATCAAAAACAAAAAATGGTGGACTTCTTGTTGGAACTTCAGCACCAGTTATTTTAACTTCAAGGTCAGATAGTTTTGAAGTTAAGGTTAATTCAATAGCTGTAGCAGCTCTTGTTTCAAAAAAAGCTTAGTTATAATTAAAAATAAAATTATTAGAATTTATTTAGGGGGTAAAATTTAATATGGGATATAAATTATTAGTTATTAATCCAGGTTCAACATCTACAAAGATAGGGGTTTTTGAAGATTGTAAAGAAATTTTTGAAGAAACTTTAAGACATCAAACAGAGGAAATTCAAAGATATGCTACAATAGCAGATCAACTTGATTTTAGAAAAGAGTTAATACTTGATATTGTTAAAAAGAATAATTTTGATATAAATACTTTAGATGCAGTTGTTGGTAGAGGGGGAATGCTTAAGCCAATAGAGGGTGGAACTTATGAGGTTAATTCTTCTATGATTGAAGATTTAAGAATAGGAGTTCAAGGACCACATGCATCAAATCTTGGTGGAATACTTGCTAGAGAAATAGCAGATTCAGTTAATGGAAGAGCTTTTATAGTTGACCCAGTTGTGGTTGATGAACTTGATGAAGTTGCAAGACTTACAGGTTGCACAGACCTTCCAAAGAGAAGTAAGTTCCATGCACTAAATCAAAAGGCTGTTGCAAAGAGATATGCAAAGGAAATTAAGAAAGATTATAATGATTTAAATTTAATTGTAGTTCATATGGGTGGAGGAGTTTCTGTTGGAGCTCATAAGAATGGAAGAGTTGTAGATGTTAATAATGCACTTGATGGAGATGGGCCATTCTCACCAGAGAGAGCTGGTAGCTTACCAGTTGGAGATCTTATAAAAATGTGCTTTAGTGGGAAGTTCTCAGAGAAAGAAGTATATGGTAAAGTTGTTGGAAATGGTGGCTTTGTTTCATATATGGGAGTGAATGATTTAAGAATAATTCAAGATTTAATAGCTGAAGGTAGTACAGAGGCACAGTTATTAAGTGATGCTTTTGTATATCAAGTATCTAATGCTATTGGAGAAAAAGCAGCAGTTCTTAAAGGGAAGGTAGATTCTATAATTTTAACTGGTGGAATGGCTTATGGAAAAGGTGTTGTAGCTGGTATAAAAGATAGAATTGGTTGGATTGCAGATGTTACTGTTTATCCAGGTGAAGATGAAATGCTTGCACTTGCTGAAGGTGCATTAAGAGTTTTAAATTCAGAAGAAGAAGCTAAAATTTACGCTTAATAAAATAAAAAAAGATGCCTTGTAATATAGGCATCTTTATTAAAAATATATTAGTTAAAAATTTAACAAGTGTTGTAGGGGTGTTTTTATGGGGTCAATAACTATTAATGGTAGTGTATTTAGTTTCAATGAAAAGGAAAGTATTTTAAAAGTTGCAAAGGATAATGGAGTTTTTGTACCAACATTATGTTTTTTAGAAGATTGTTCTAATATAGGTCAATGTGGAGTTTGTCTTGTAGAAGTAGAAGGACAAGATAGACTTGCAAGGGCTTGTGCTATGAAAGCTAAAGATGGAATGGTTATACAGACTAATAATGAAAGAGTAAATGAAGAGATTAAATCGTGTGTTTCAGGGCTTTTAGATAAACATGAGTTTAAATGTGGAGCTTGTGGAAGAAAAGAAAATTGTGAGTTTTTAAAGCTTGTGATTAAAACTAAGGCTAGAGCAAGTAAACCTTTTAAAGTGTTAGATAAATCAGAATATGTTGATGATAGAAGTAAGGCTATTTCTTTTGATAGAAGTAAATGTGTAACTTGTGGTAGATGTGTTGCTGCTTGTAGAAAAAGTACAAAAGGAAGTTCAATAAAGTTTCATAGAGTTGGCTCAGAGAGAATAATAGGAACTAAAGATTTTAAGTGTTTTGATGATATAGACTGTCTTTTATGTGGTCAATGTATATCAGCTTGTCCTGTTGATGCTTTAAAGGAAAAATCACATATAGAAAGAGTGAATGAAGCATTAAGTGATGAGAATAAACATGTAATTATAGCTATGGCTCCAGCAGTGCGTACTTCTATGGGTGAACTTTTTAGAATGGGATTTGGAGTAGATGTAACAGGGAAATTATATACAGCACTTAGAGAACTAGGTTTTGATAAGGTTTTTGATATTAATTTTGGTGCAGATATGACTATTATGGAAGAGGCAAATGAGCTTATTCATAGAGTTGAGGAGAATATTAATTTACCTATGTTTACGTCTTGTTGTCCATCTTGGGTAAGACAAGCTACAAATTTCTACCCAGAGCTTAAGAAAAATTTATCTACAACAAAATCTCCACAACAAATATTTGGTGTTGCTACTAAAACATATTATCCAAGTATTTCTGGAATTGATGCAAAAGATATATTTACAGTAACAGTAATGCCTTGTGTTGCTAAAAAATTTGAAGCAGATACAGATGAGTTTGAGTTTGCAGGAAATAGAGAAATTGATGCAGTTATTACAACAAGAGAACTTGCTAGTATGATAAAAGCAAAGAAAATAAGTTTTGCAAAGCTTGAAGATGGAAAAGTTGATGTTTTAATGGGAGAGCATTCAGGTGCAGGTGCTATATTTGGTAGTACTGGTGGAGTTATGGAGGCGACACTTAGAACAGCTAAAGATTTTATATCAGGGGAAAGTCTTGATGATATAGAATATAAAGAAGTTAGAGGGTTTGATGGGATAAAAGAAGCAAGTGTTAAACTAGGAGACAAGGAGTTAAAACTTGCAGTTATAAATGGAGCTACAAATTTATCAGACTTTATAAAAGCTGGAAAGCTTGAAGAGAGATATCATTTTATAGAAGTGATGTCATGTAGTGGTGGATGTATAAATGGTGGAGGTCAGCCTCATCTTACGGCAGAGCAAAGAG
Organism: uncultured Clostridium sp.; assembly: GCF_947036855.1. Classification (GTDB taxonomy): domain Bacteria; phylum Bacillota; class Clostridia; order Clostridiales; family Clostridiaceae; genus Sarcina. The sequence goes on along the minus strand of NZ_CAMQRY010000138.1, from coordinate 2,028 downwards.
AAAGTATTGATATTAAAAAACTTAGGTCAGCAGTTTTATATAATCAAGATTCTAATATCTTGAGCAAGAGAAAGGCACATAAGAATCCATCAATAATAAAAATGTATGATGAATATTTTGGAGAACTTGGAGGAGCTAAGGCTCATGAGCTTCTTCATTACTCGCATGATGTAAGTTCAAAGTATTAATGATAAAATAAATATAATTGAATTATATTTACATTAAGGGGTGTTTTTATGAAAGTTATATCAGCAGAAGTTATAGCAAAAAGATATACAGGAATAGATATTAAAGTTAATAATGGGGTAAGAGAATTTATTGTTAATATAGATAAGAAAAAATTAACTTATGAGCAGTTTAAAAATATAGATATGGAAGTTAGAGTTTATACTTTAGTTAGAAATTGCTGCTCTGGGAAACCACTTGCATTGTTTGAAACAGGGAAAAGTGAGGCAGAATTAAATGAGATTAAAGAACTTATTGAAGGAATAGATAATCTTATGGCAGATAAACTTATAGAGATATTAGAAAAGTAAATTAAAGTTTATAAAACTAAAAATATTATGAAGGGAAATAACTTATATAGAGTTATTTCTCTTCATTTTTTCATATACTTTAATAATAGTGTTAAGGGGTGTTTGATGTGAAAAAGAGTAATATAATTATTGAAGGTAAAGAACTTTTAGAAGATGAATATAGAATAAATAATTTTGGGGAAAATGCCTATAAAACAGCTAGTCTTATAAGTGAATTAGGAGTAAAAGAGTGCTATATAAACATTATAAACTCTAGTTTTGATGATGGAGTTTTAGAAAATGAGATAGTAGAAAATGTAGGGAATAGAAGTTTTATAAATTTTAATTTGTTAAAGGATGATAATTTACTTTCTTATAATGATTATAATTGGCTTGATACAAATGAAGTTTCAAGAACTGGTGATAATGAAATACTAAGAGTTGCATATGAAAACTCAAAAGGCTTACTAAATGAGAAATTACAGGAGTTTATGCTTGAAAATATAAAGTGGCTTGATGATTACTCACTATATGTTGTAGCAAGTAAGATTATTGGAATGGATACTTTTGCAGATTGGAAAATTTATAAAGCAAGAAATATTGGAAGTATAGAAAGTTTAAGACATGACTTTGAAGATGATATAAATTTTGAAATATTTAAGCAATATGAATTTCATAAGCAATGGAGAAATTTAAAAAGCTATTTTTTAGATTTAGGAGTAAAAGTAAAAAGAATATATAAAGTTCAAAATTAAAATGTAAAATAAAGGTAATTTATATGTTTTGTAGAAATATAATATATGACTATAAAGCAAAGGGGAGATTTAGGAAGTGAAGACTTCATTTAGTTTAAAAGATAAATTGAAATCTATAAAAGAGCTTAGGAGAGATTCAATATTTAGGCTTATGCAGTATGAAGAGTTAGCTGGTATAAGTGATAGTGAGGTTAATAATACTATTAAGGCTATAAATACAAAGCTTAAACAAATAAGGGTAATATTAAATGATGGTGTTATAAAAGTTAGAGAAGAAAGTATATTATATTGCAAGGGTGATATTGAGGATGTGGAATATATCCCAAGAGGATTATCATTTGGAAAAAAGATTTTTTCGGAATTTGATGAATTTGATGATATTTATCCAAGTTATACAGGGTCAGGGGAGATGATATTATCACTTTCTTTTTCAGATTTTATTTTTATTGAGTTAGAAGATGAAGAGATAATTATAAAAGAAGAGAGCTTTTGGGTTTGTGATGGAGAAATATTTGTAGACTATGATGGTGAAGATGAACTTTTATTAAGAGGTAGTGGAGTTGTGATTATAGAAATACCAGTTTCAGAAGCAGAAGTTATGAGATGTGGTATTAATAATGATATTTTAAAAGTTTTTGATGATGATGTGATTTTACGACGAGGGAATATAAATAAGAAAAAGCTTAGGAAATATATAATGTATGAAGGCTCTGGAGAAGTGTGGCTTGTACCAACAAAAAGAATTTATGATGATATAA
>NZ_CAMQRY010000137.1 GCF_947036855.1 uncultured Clostridium sp. | reverse complement strand
AGAGTGGAGGAGGGACTGGCCCTATGAATCCCAGCAACCTACAATTTGTGTGGTGCTAATTCCAGCAAGAATTTTATTCTTGAAAGATAAGAAATGATTTATATTTTTATGTTTATAGAATCACTTCTTTTATTATAAAAGAAGTGATTTTTTTATTATAAAAGAAGTGATTTTTTTAGTATTAAATTGGGGGCGATAAATTTGAGTGAAAAGTTTAATTTAAGTGATGAGACATATCTTGTAAGAGGTGCAAGTCTTGGTGATGAAAGAACAGGGGCTATAAGTTTTCCAATATATCAAAGTGCAACATTTAAACATCCAGGGCTAAATATGAGTACAGGATATGATTATTCAAGGGTACAAAATCCAACAAGAGAAGAACTAGAAAAAACTATTAATATATTAGAAGAAGGATATGATTGTCTTGCTTTTTCAACTGGTGTTTCAGCTATTACAGCTTGTATACAGCTCTTTAAGAGCGGTGATCATTTTATAGTTTCAGAAGATTTATATGGGGGGACATATAGACTTTTTACAGAAACTTATGCTGGATTTGGAGTGAAAGCAGATTTTATTGATACAAGTATTGCCTCAGAAGTTGAAAAAGGTATAAAAGAAAATACAAAAGCTATTTTTATAGAAACTCCATCTAATCCATTAATGAGAGTTACAGATATACAATCAATTTCAAATATATGTAAAAAATATGACTTGCTTTTGATAGTAGATAATACTTTTTTAAGTCCATATTTTCAAAAGCCAATAAGGTTTGGAGCTGATATTGTTATCCATAGTGGAACAAAGTTTATAGGTGGTCATAATGATGTTTTAGCAGGGCTTTTAGTAGTAAATAGCTCTGAACTTTCAAAAAGGCTCAGAATGATTCATATGGGTACTGGTGCAATTTTAGCGCCATTTGATGCTTGGCTATTAATTAGAAGCCTTAAAACGCTTCATATAAGGCTAGAACGTTCACAAAATAATGCAACAAAGGTCGCTAACTACTTAAATAGCAATAAAAATATAAAAAAGGTTTATTATGTAGGCTTAAAAGAGCATAATGGATATGAAATAAATAAGAAGCAAAGCACAGGAGTAGGTTCTATGATTTCATTCTCTGTAAAGGAAGAAAAACTTGTAGAAAAAATTCTAGGAGGGTTAAAAGTTATATCATTTGCAGAAAGTTTGGGAGGAACAGAAAGTCTTATAACATATCCTTTCACACAAACACATGTAGATATGCCTGAAGATCTTAAAAATAGACTTGGCGTTGATAGAAAACTTTTAAGACTTTCAATAGGTGTGGAAAATATAGAAGACTTATTAAATGACTTAAAAAATATATTGGAGGATTAAGTATGAAACTTGGAAGTAAATTTGTAAGTGGTGAAAATTTAATTGATAAAAAAACAGGGGCAATAAATGTACCTATATATCAAACATCAACATTTCACCAGTTTGATATAAATAATTTTGGGGACTATGATTATTCAAGGTCTGGTAATCCTACAAGAACTATATTAGAAGAAACACTAGCTAAGATAGAAAGTGGAGAGTATGCATATGCATTTTCGTCAGGAATGGCAGCAATTAGTTCAGTTCTTAGCATATTTGAAAGTGGAGATCACTTAGTTGTTGCAGCAGATGTTTATGGTGGAACATATAGGGCAGTAACAAAGTTTTTCTCAAGATATAATATAGATTTTACATTTGTTGATACTGATAATATAGATGGAGTGAGGAATGCTATAAAAGAAAATACAAAAGCAATATATTTAGAAACACCATCAAATCCACTTCTAAAAGTAACTGATTTGAAGGCTTGTGTAAAAATTGCTAAAGAAAATAATATTATAACAATAGCAGATAATACATTTATGTCACCATATCTTCAAAGACCATTAGAACTTGGAATAGATATAGTTGTGCATAGTGCTACTAAATTTTTAGGTGGACATAGTGATATACTTGCAGGGTGTGCAGTAACAAGTGATGAAAGTCTTGCAAAGAGAATTTATACAGTTCAAAATACATTTGGGGCAGTACTTGGACCACAGGATTGTTTTTTACTTCTTAGAGGTATAAAGACATTGAAAGTAAGAATGGAAGAATCACAGAAAAATGCAGTTATTTTAGCTAAGTGGCTTGAGGAACATGAAAATGTAGAAAAAGTATATTACCCAGGACTTAAGAGTTCAAAAGGTTATGAGATAAATAAAAACCAAGCAGATGGTGGTGGTGCAGTTTTATCATTTGAATTTAAAACTTTAGAACAAACAGAAAAGTTTTTAAATAATGTTAAAGGGGTAGTTGTAGCTGTAAGTCTTGGAGGAGTTGAAACAATAGTATCATATCCACCCAAAATGAGTCATGCAGCAATACCAAAAGAAGAAAGAAAAAAATTAGGAATAAGTGATAGACTTGTAAGAGTTTCACTTGGACTTGAAGACATAGAAGATCTTATAAGTAATTTTAGTAATGCTATGTAAAGTAATAGATTAGCGAATAGTATTTTATCAAATAAAAGATTTAAGCTTTTATTTGGTGGGATACTATTTTTTTATGAACTGATTATAGGTAGCTAAAATACTATAGTATATAAAATAAAAAGTAGGTGGAGATTTGATTGAGTATATTTTATCTAAATTTATTGAAAATAAAAAGTTTTCAAAGGTAAGATTATTAATTTTAATGATTGATGGAACAAAGAAAGAAGGGATTATTGCATCGGTATCAAATGGAGTATTAGTTCTAGAACGAGCAGAAGAAGGATATAAGGTAAATGATTTTATAATAATAAGTATGATATCAGCCGTTGAACTAGCTATAAATATTGATAAAGAAAAAGAAAAAGAAAGTGAACAATATTTAGTGTCATTATTTGGTGAATTAAAAAAATATAATAATGGAACATGTGTAACAACAAAACTTATAAATTGCATAAAAGATAGTGAAAAGCCTTGTATATTAACAAGGTGTTTTTTATCAGCAAATCATAGAATTGATGTATTAGTTGAAGATTACAATCTAGCACTTAGTGAGATAAGTTTGTTTAAGAGTTCATATATTAGTGATATTGATATTAGGATTAATTTATTAGTTATTGTAAATGACAGTATAAATACTATATCAATACCAGAGCAGTGCAAAAGTAAAAATATACAAGATTTTAAATGTTTTAAGTATATAAAGCAGTAATGTGAAATTTAGATATGAGTTAAAGTAAGTAGATTCTGATATTATGATATAATTATAATCTAATGGATATTTGAATACAGGAGACAATAATGGGTTATAGACAAAATTATTTTGAGAATACACCATCAAATTATGGATGGTATAAATGTGTAAGATGCAGTAAAAAGTTTAGAAAGAAAGATATTGATGTAGATCATATAATACCAAAAAAATATAAAGGATCAGACAAGCTATATAACTTACAGTCTATGTGTAAGCATTGCAATAGATCAAAAGGTGCAAAAGTAAGAAATACACCAATTGATTTAACAAAAAATATTATAAAACGTATTAAAATTAAAAGCAAAAAGAGAGCATCATAAATGAATGCTCTCTTTTTTATAGGCTTTTCTGAAAATTTGAGATTACCATTGACCTGGGTAGGCGATTACATAAACAGTTACAGGTCTTCTCCCCCAGTTTGTACATTCTTGTGATGAATTAAGATATAAATCTATCTTATTTCCTTTAATAGCACCCCCTGTATCAGATGCTATTGCATAACCATATCCAGGTATATAAACTTTTGAACCAAGTGGAATAACACTAGGGTCAACAGCTATTGTACTAATACCGTTTGGATTTCTAACAGGTTTTAGTCCCATTGCAGTAATGGTACCCCCTGAATAAGCTGTAGCTTCAGCTTGTATTACTTTTTTATAATTAGTGGTTGGACTTGTTGAAGTACCACCATTATTTGAAGAACTTTCAGAATCGCTAGAGCTACCAGAATTATTAGTATTTCCTGAGCTACTAGAACTTCCTGAACTACTAGAGTTATTTTTATTAGCTTCAGCTTCTGCAGCTGCTTGTTTTTCAGCTTCTGCTTGCTTTTTAGCTTCTTCTTTTTGATTTATTGTATTTATAGCTCCGTTAGCATTGGTAATTGCTTGATTAGCTTTATTTCTAACACTTTCAATACTAAGTTGAGGTAAAAGTCCTTTAAGACTAGAAATTGCATTTTCAAGCTGTGACAAGCTAGAAGATGATGAATTACTTATGTTAACTGCATAAGATACTAATTCGTTTTCATTTTCCTCAATTGTAGATAGAACTGTTGATTTTTGCTCATTTAATTCAGCAATAGATACTTCTTGCTCTTTTTTCTTTTGACTTAGTTCTTCTATATTTTTTTTAGTAGAATCTTGTAATGATTTTAAAGATGCTTCTTTTGCATTTAGTGAAGCAACATCAGAATCAAGTGTTTTTTTACTAGCTAGTAGAGAATTAATCATATTATCGTCTAATGAGATAATTCTGCTAAAAGCGTTAAGTCTTGATAAGAAATCACCAAAGTTATCTGATGATAGTAAAAATGCAAGTGGATTAAAGTCTAATTGACTTTTATACATAGCACTTACTCTAACACCTAAAGCTTCTTGTTTCTTTTCAATTTCTTGCTTTGCTGCATTAACTTTAATATTAATTTGAGCAATTTGACTTCCTATATCCTTCATTTTAAGGTCATTGTCATTCGTCACTTTATTTAAATTTTCAATTTGAATATTCAAATCAGAAACTTGTGAATTAAGAGTCAAAATTTGAGAACTTAATTCTTTATATTTCGCCTTATTCTCTGTTGCTTGTGTAGTTGGTGTAGCAAAAGCTTGTACACTTACACCTCCAACTAACATTGCTGCTATAGATAAAGACAGAATTTTATGTTTCATATAGACTATACTCCTTCCTTTTTTGAATTCAGATGCCTAGTTTTTTATGTAAATCTCATAGTTGTTACATCAGTATAGCATAAAAGTAGAGGGGTTGTATAGTTGCAAAGATAAGGGTTAATAATAAGATACAAAATAATTACAATATAGAAACGCTAAAATTCGTCCCTAGATGTGATTAATATTTTTGGGAATAGGCATAAAAATAGCTGAACAACTTAAAAATGCGTATTATATTTAAAAAAAAAACAAAAAAATTCGCTTAAAATGTTTGGAATTTTTTTTTGAAGATAATCAAAAATAGATGAATTTAAAGAGTTTTTCAACTTATATTTTAAAAAGTCCATATAAAATATGGACTTTTAATTTAGAAAAACCTGAATTATTCACAAAACAAATAGGAACCATATCTAATATGGCTCCACGACTATCTTTTCATAACCCTAAATTTTCATCTAAAAAGTGATGAAAAAGATAGAAAAAAAGATTCAACTTTGATAGTGTTAAATTGCTAAACAAAACACAAAGGAGAATCTTCTATGAATATTTTATTACAAAAACACTTGAATTTCAATAGATGTTTTAAAATTAATTTTGATGGTGGTGATTTAACATCTGATGCTGGGCTTTTATTATATAAAGAATTTGATGAAAAAATAGGTTTTAGCTATCTCATAAAGAAATATTTAAATCAAATTGATGTCAATAAGTTTAGAATTCATAGTAGCGTTGCTATTATAATTCAAAAAATATATCAACATATTGCAGGCTATCATGTTGATGATGATGCGGATGAACTCAGAAATGAACCTATTTTTAAAGCTATACTTAATAAAGAAAGTCTAGCTTCTCAACCTACGATATCAAGACTTAATAATAGATTAAATATTGATACTATAAAACTGTTTGAAATAATAAATGAGAAACTAATGGA
>NZ_CAMQRY010000136.1 GCF_947036855.1 uncultured Clostridium sp. | reverse complement strand
TCTGGCATTTTATATCCAAAGTTTTCAACTACTGTAGCTCCGATAGTTGCAAAGTTATCTGCTATTTTTAAAACTTTTGATTCTGTCATAGCTGGAGAGTATGTTATAAATGGAACATATTCTCTTGTATGGTCTGAACCTTTATAAGTTGGGTCATTTCCATGATCTGCTGTTATTATTAATAAATCATCAGATTTCATATTTGATAAAAACTCACCAAGTTTAACATCAAACATTTCTAATTCTTTTGCATAACCAACAGGATTTCTTCTATGTCCCCAAAGAGCATCAAAATCAACTAAGTTAACAAAACAAAGACCTTTAAAATCTCTAGCTTGTAATTCTATAGTTTGCTCCATTCCATGAACTGAACTTTTTGATTTAAATCCTTCTGTTATTCCTTCTCCATCAAATATATCTTTGATTTTACCAACAGATATAACTTCAAGTCCTTTATCTTTTAATACATCTAATGCAGTTTTCCCAAATGGTTGTAATGCATAGTCATGTCTATTGCTTGTACGTTTAAATTCACCTTTTTTAGCTCCAAGATATGGTCTAGCTATTATTCTTCCAACTTTCCATTCTGGTTTCATTGTTAATTCTCTAGCTATTTCACAACATCTATACAATTCTTCAAGACCAAAAGTCTCTTCATGTCCACAAATTTGTAATACTGAATCTGAAGATGTATAAACTATCATATCCCCAGTTTTCATTTGATGTTCACCAAGTTCATCTAATATTTCAGTACCACTAGCACTTTTATTTCCAACTATTTTATGACCAGTTCTAGCTTCTAACTCATCTAAAAGCTCTTTTGGGAATCCAGTATCTGTGAATGTTTGGAATGGTACAACTATTTCAAGCCCCATCATTTCCCAATGCCCAGTCATTGTATCCTTACCATTACTAGCCTCCGCCATTTTAAATTGGTATCCCATTGGATTATCAAGTGGAGCAACATGTTTTACCTTGTGTAAGTTAGCCATTCCTATTTTTTGTAGATTAGGTATTTTAAAGCTATCTACAGAATCTGCTATATGCCCTAAAGTATCAACATTGTAATCCCCAAACTTATTTGCATCAGGCATTTCTCCAACACCTAATGAGTCTATTACTATTGTAAAAATTCTATTATATTTCTTCATAATTCATTTACCTCCTAAAATAAAAAAATCTATATTCAAAACAAAAATTCAATTTTAATTTTAATTTCTTTTTCTAAATATTCTATGTATTAATAATATCAAATAAAGCAAAAACACACAATCGATTACAAGAAATTTGTCAAATTCACTCGAATTGAGTAAATGTTTTCATAATAAATAAAGATAACTAACATTTTTTTAAAACTTTGTTAGTTATCTTTCAAATATTAAATCATTTGTTTAATGTTAATATTAACTTTCTTTAAACTATATAACATTTTTTATAACATGCTGATATAAAGTTTCTGTATCTTCCCATCTATTAGGTGAATTTAAAACAACTATTATTAAATTTCTATCTTCATACTTTACTGATGTTACAAGGCATTTACCTGCTTGACCAGTATAGCCTGTTTTTATCCCATTTGCATTTGGTATTTTCCAAAGTATTTTATTAATGTTTCTATAATCTCTTGAAAATCCACTTTCTGCTCTCGTAATTTCTTTAGTGCTAACAATTTGATTAAACATCTTATTTTCCATAGCTTTTGAACTTGCAATTGCTAAATCATATGCACTTGAAAAATGCATAGAGCTATCAAGTCCATGTGGTGATTCAAAATTAGTATCAATTAAACCTATTGTTTTAGAAAAATCATTCATTACTTTTGAAAAGCCTTTAACTGATCCTCCTATATGCTCTGCTATTGCAATTGCTGCATCATTTCCAGACCTAAGCATAAGCCCATATACAAGTTCTCTCATTGGTAGTTTTTCATCATTTGAAAACCCAACCTTTGCACCTCTAACAGAATTTGCATGTTTAGATATTGTAACTGTTTCATTTAAATCACAATAATTAAGTGCTATCAATGATGTTATTATTTTTGTTGTGCTTGCCATAGCTATGTTTTCATGCCCTTTTTTCTCATATAAAACAGTATTATCTTTACTATCTAAAACTATTGCATAATGTGTATTAGGAATTAAATCTGTCGAATATGCTTTTGTATTTATAAATAGCATTTGTATTAATACGGCTAATAATACATATGTTATTTTTTTCATAGTAACCACTCCTATTCTTAATTATTTATATATATTATTAGCTTTCTCAAAAATTAAATAAATATAATTTTAATTTTTGCAAATAAATAATATATGGAGGCGATTCTATGATATATATATTAATCCTAATTTTGTTAATTATTTTATTTTTACCTATAAAAATAAAATTAGCTATACTTTTTTATGATAATACTTTATCTATAAAAATTTTTAACTTTAAAATTTTCCCAAGAAAAGAAAAAAAGAAAAAAGATACTTCTGATGATAAAAATAAAAAAGAAAAAGATGTATCTAAAAAATCAAATAAAGGTTTTCTTTCAAAAAATCTAAAAAAAATAACAATAGCAAAAAAGAATTTATTTTATGATTTGATAAATAATAAATATAAACCTAAATTAAACTTTGATTTTAAATTGAATTACTCATTAAATGATGCAGCTCTCACAGCTCAATCCTTTGCTGGTGTAAATACAATATTTTACCTTATATCAAGTTGTTTTAATTTATTTTTTAATTTTAAAAGCATAAATACGTCTATAGAACCGAGTTTTAATTCAGATATATTTGTTAATTTAAAATTTAATTGTATATTATATATTAATTTTACACAGATTATATTTATAGCATTTATTTTATTTAAAAATTTAAAATTAAAAGGAGGTGCCCCTTTAGGGGATAATTATGGAGTTTAAGCATCCTATAGAAAATCTAATGAAATCTACAATGGAAAATTTAAAAGACATGATAGACGTAAATACAGTCATTGGAGATGGTATAGAAACACCTGATGGTAGTTTTATCTTACCAATATCAAAAGTTTCCTTTGGATTTGCATCAGGTGGTTCAGAATTTCCAAAAGATAAGAATAGTTTAACACCTGATGGAAGATTTCCATTTGGTGGTGGTTCAGGGTCTGGTGTTACAGTAAAACCTGTTGCATTTTTAATTATTAAAGGTGATAATGTCAAACTATTACCAGTTGATCAAAATAATACATATGATAGAATTGTTGATAAAATCCCACAACTTATTGATACACTTAAAGACTTTTTATGTAAGAATAAAGATAAGTGTAAAGATAAAGAAACTGTTTGTTGTGATGATTTAAAATAAAACTATAGGATGTAGCTAACTGCTACATCCTATAGTTTTATTATTTATTCAATATTATATAAATCTAAATTAGGTAATTCATCTATATCAGTTAAGGCAAAATGTCTTAAGAACTCATCAGTTGTTCCATATAATATAGGTCTTCCTATAACATCTTTCCTACCTGTTTCTTCAATTAAATTTTTCTCTATAAGTCTTTGCAGGGCACTATCACTCTTAACACCCCTAATTTCATCAATTTCTATTCTTGTAACAGGCTGCTTATATGATATAATTGCAAGACTTTCGAGTGATGCTTGAGATAGTGATTGTCTTACATTCTTTTTAAGTAGCTTTTGTATAAATGCACTATTTTCATTTTTAGTTACTAATTGATAATTCCCATTTACTGATATAAGTTTAAGTCCTCTCTCTTCTGAAGATTCAAATAAAATGCTCATATCTCTTAAAAAGTTTATTGTATCTACTACGTTATAATCTATAACCCTAGCTATCTCACTTGGTGGAAGAGGCTCTCCTGAAACAAATAATAATGATTCTATAACAGAATATATTTTATTTCTATTAGATATCTCTTCAAATTCTATCTGTTCTATTGTTTCACTCATAATATTATATCAACCTTTTCTATTATTATTTCTTCAAAGTTATCATATTGCATTATTTTTACCTCTTCAAGCTTTATCATCTCTAATAATGCTAAAAATGTAACTACAATCTCTAATTTGCATTCACAATTAAACGATAAATCTGAAAATCTTATAATGCTATTTAACTTCATTTTACTTCTTATAAAGACCATCTTATCATTTACTTTATATTTATCTACATTTATTTTTCTTTCAATTATATTATTTGTATTTTGTTTATCATTATATCTTTGAATAAGATTTTTATAAATTTCATAAAGCATTTTCATATTTATGTTATCTAGGAATGAAAGATCAACTTTAACTTCTGTAAAATCTTCTATTATCTCAGCCTTCTTGGTATATATCTCACCATACATTAAATCTTTTCTCTTAAAAAAAGCTGAAATCTCCTTGAATTTTGTATACTCTATAAGTTTATTTTTAAGTTCTTCTTCTAAATCTACTTCAGCAACTTCGTTTGTAATTCTTTCTTTTGGTAATAATGATTTAGACTTTACTTCTAAAAGTGTTGCTGCCATAACTATAAATTCAGATGTAATTTCTAAATCCATTTCTTTCATAACTGCAATATACTCTAAATATTGATTTATAACATCTAAAATCTTTATATCATTTATATTCATTTCATGCTTTTTTATAAGATGCAATAATAAATCAAATGGTCCATCAAAATTAGAAATTTTAATAATTGGCATTTTCATATAATATACTCCTAACTAAATAAGTATCAAGTAATATAATATCAAATTTTTTGTTATAAAAGCAATAATATTGTATAAATAAATGTTTCTAATTTCTAAAAATTTTAATTAGATTTTTTTTCATTGATATTTTGATATTTACTTTGAACAGCTGTTACTGTAACAACGTTTACAATATCATCAGATGTACATCCACGTGATAAATCATTAATTGGTTTTGCAAAGCCTTGACATATTGGCCCTATTGCATCAGCATTTGCAAATCTTTGAACTAATTTATATCCAATATTACCTGATTGCAAATCTGGAAATATAAGAACTGTTGCTCTTCCAGCAACTTGACTATTTGGAGCTTTTTGATTGGCTACTGCTGGAACTATCGCTGCATCAAGCTGTAATTCTCCATCAATAAGTAAATCTGGTTTTAATTTCTTTGCTAGTTCTGTAGCCATTCTAACTTTTTCAACCATCTCATTATCAGCAGAACCCATAGTTGAAAAACTAAGCATTGCAACTCTTGGCTCAATATTACATATATCCCTTGCAGTATCAGCAGTTGCTATTGCTATTTCTGCAAGCTCCTTATAGTTTGGATTTGGATTTACTGCACAATCTGAAAATAATAATATTCCCTCTTCTCCATATTTTGAATGAGGTACAACCATAATAAAGAAACTTGAAACAATAGATATTTGTGGATTTGTTTTAATTATCTGAAGTCCAGGTCTTAATAAATCCCCTGTTGTATGAATAGCACCTGATACCATACCATCAGCATCACCACATTTAAGCATCATTGTTCCAAAATATAAAGGATCACTTACTATATATCTCGCCTTTTCAGGTGTAATTCCTTTATTTTTTCTTAACTCATAAAATTTATTAATATACCCTTCTAAATCTTTTGAAACTTCTGGATCTATAATTTTTATATCACTCATATTTATATTCATTTTTTTCGCATAATTTAAAATTACTTCTTCATTCCCTATTAATATTGGCTCTGCTAATTTTTTTTCTTTGATTTTAGACGCTGCAATTATTGTTCTTTCCTCTTCTCCCTCTGGCAGTACAATTCTTTGTATATCACTTCTGGCTATCTCATATAATTTTTCTATTAGTTTCATAATACACCCCTCACTAAAATACATTTTAATTATAT
>NZ_CAMQRY010000135.1 GCF_947036855.1 uncultured Clostridium sp. | reverse complement strand
AGATAAAAAACCAGATATGGCAAAACAAAGTGAAAATGAAAAAGATGAGAGTTTAGTAAATACTAATAAAAGTATTATAAAAAAAATTGTAAAAGATATAAGTAATAAAACAAATAATTCAATTAAGACAGGAGCGGTTATAGTACCTAATATAAAAGCGGAAATAGGTAGTGAAACTAAAAAAGAATTTATATTTCATGAACCAGCTATAAATGAAAATATACTTAATTTAGTTAATAAAGTACAAAAAACAAAATTAGAAAAACCATTAGAAAGTGAAAATAATAAAATGGAAAATTTAAAAAGAGTAGGGCTTTTAGCAGCGACAGCAATTATGTCAATAATATCAGCACTTATGCTTTTATCAAATCCTAAAAAGTAGATAAATAGAGCAAACTATAGATTTAATAATTTATAGTTTGTTTTTTGATTATAAATAAGATTTAAACTAAAATAGTATTTTGTTTATGTAACCGTAATTTTAGTTATTCATATTATAGTAATAATGAATAAACTAAAGAGGTGAAGCTTTGAAAAAAAAATTAATTATGATTATTCCAATAATTATAGTATTTTTATTTTCGAGTTGTAGTAATGATTTAACTCATGAAATAGAAGATGTTTTAGAGTTTAGAGAACATAAGATTCTTGACGATGATGAAACATCACAAGTAGTTGTAGATGAAGAAATAGAGATAGTATTTGCAAAGAACACTATAAAAAAAGCTTTTTCTTTTGTTGAAGGAGCGGAACTTGTATATTCTCAGGAAAAAAATTATGTACCAAGTGATAAAAGAGAAAATTATTATATTTTTGAACTTCATATTAAAGATGGAGATAAAATAGTAATATCTAAAGTGAATTATATGGTGAATAAAAATACTTATAAAATTTCAATAGCTAATTCGGAAGGGATATGGAGTGTATCTAAAAGGTGATTATAATTATATAAGTTATATGTCAGAAATTTTGAATATGTAACATTATTGCTATAAATTAAGGGTAATATAAATATTATAGAGTGATATAATATGGTTAAATATAGAAATGAAAGGCGGTAATAATAGAAGATGGATAGGTTAAATCAGAGAAAGAAATTAGTTGATGAAGTAATAACTTTAATAAGAGAATTTGAAGGTATTGCTGTTGATATAAGAGAAACAAGAATTAAAGAACTTAGTATAGCTGATGATTATAGTAAAATATCATATGAGCTAGATGGTGAAAAAATTATATTTGGGTTAGATCAAATTTCAAAGCTTTATCAGGCTGAATTTGAAGGCGTAAATGGTTTAGAACCAACATTTATAGAACTTGTAGAAGCTATAAAGCAAGATGTTAGATATAATTTCCCTAAAATGCAAAAAGAAGATTTCATACACTATGTAGGTAATATTTATTATGCAGATTTTAGAGGTAAGGAAATTTATGATAGATTAAGAGAGATTGATGAAGAAGCTAAAAGTATTTGTTAGTTAGCCAATTAATTCACTGAAATATGTTTAGAGTATAGATATTCTAAGCATATTTTTTTATGGGTAATTATAATATTTTTGTATGTGTTGAAAATTTATAAGATTAATATTTAAAGTGGGTTAAAATTTATAGATTACTAGGATTAACAATATTTATAGTGGTAAGTTTTATATGTTTAGGTGTAAAATATATAAAACTAAATGTCGGGTATATTTTACATTGTTATAAAATTTAATATAATGAATTATAAAGATAAGAAGCTTAGTTTTAATAATAGGAGAGAAAATGAAGAATATAAAAATGAAGATGGCAAGAGTAGAGAAAGAACTTTCACAGGAGCAACTTGCAAATATAGTTTTAGTTACAAGGCAGACTATAAGTATGATTGAATCTGGAAAGTATAATCCAAGTATAAAACTATGTATAGCGATATGTAAAACTTTAGATAGGACATTAGATGAACTATTTTGGGAGGTATAATAATGAGACTTTTTAAGAAAGGAATAGTTGATGAGAGAGTAGAAAATGAAAGAAATTCATATATGCCGATTGCTTATATAATTCAGCAGATTGTAGCAGTTTTAATAGTTATGGATATTTTAGTTAAAGGAAATAATCCGATATATATAATTCCATCAATTATTTCAATAGTTGGAATTACTTTGTTTATTGTGATTAGATGTTTATTTGGAGGAATTGGATTTATAGATATATTTAAGCCGAAGGATGAGTTTACAATAATATATAGAAATAAGTTTTTCAAACAAGGATTTTATATTTCTTTAGTGTTACTTTTAGTAATAGGTATGGTTGATATGATACAGCTAATTATAGTAGGACAAAAGATTGGAATAATATTAGTAATGTTTTTATTGAGTGTTTTAATAGTTTTGATTCCAAGTTTCTTTTTAAGTATAATGTTTGTATCAAAAGGGCTTATAGTTAATAATAATGTTAGTTTAGCAGTAACAGATAAGAAAAAATCTTTAAAGAAGTTTAGATTAAATTGTTTATATGCATGGATAGCATATGTTGTGGTTACAGTTATTATGAATAGACCTAAGACTATGCAGCAATTTATTTTTACAGTTGCTATACCAGCGATTATATTTATAGTTGGCTATTATCCTCTTATGAGATTTATGATTAAAAGATCAGAGAGAAATGCTAATAACAGAACTCATTAGGTTTTAAAAATTAGATATACATTGAAAAAGGAACTTATATAGTTAATAGGCATGTAAAATGCCGTATACTATATAGGTTCTTTTTAACAATAAAATTTATATAGTGATATAATAGTTTTTACACAAAAGATGAAATTTATGATTAAAAAGGAAAGTGATTATTTGAATTTATTAAAAAAGCATATCACTAATTTAAAATACTTATTTATAGTATTTTTTATGATTGGTGGATTGTATACAGGATTTGGTGCTCTTGAGGGAATACTTGGTCTTGGAACAGGGGTTGTTGTTATAACAATGCTTGATAAAGATTATAGTGAATGTATGTTTATTGAGGCTATAAGGATTATAGGAACACAGGTTATTATAGGTATAGCAGCTTATATAGCAGGGCTTAATTATCTTACACTTATAATTTTTACATTTGCAGTAGCATTTGGACTTCATTATATGTTCAATCATTATAAAAGTATGCCAAGAACAATGGGCTTTTTATTTAATTATATGTTTTTGATATATTTTAAGCCGACTTCGCAGCAGATGCCTAGGCTTTTACTGGCACTACTTGTATCAGGAATATTTATAATGATTTTATATTACTTATTTACAAAGGATACATATTTCAATAAAGATTTTGAAAAAAAGGTGTTACATATAAAATATGAAGATAAGATTGAGTTTAATAATTTTAAGAGTAGATATTCTATTATAAATGGAATTGTTTTTGCAATTGCAATTTTTACTATGCAGTATTTTAAAGAGTATCATGCAATATGGCTACCTATTACAATAATTATTCTTATGATTCCAGATAAGGGACTTACATTCCAAAAGATAATTGATAGACTTCTTGGAACAGCAGTTGCTTGTGTGCTATTTATGATAATATCACATGTGGTTACAAATGATATTATTCTATATATAACAGCAGGAATAGCAGTATACTTTATGTTCTTCCCTATGGCGTATTATAAGAGAGCAATTTTTATAACATATGCAGCACTTTTTGCTAATCATATGCTTTATAGAAATCAGACAGCTTTAACACTTGATATGTATAGAATAATATTTACAGTGCTTGGAGCATTTATAGTATTCCTTATATTTATAATTGAAGAGGCTATTAAAAAATCTAAGCAATCAGATTTAGATGTAGCATAAAAAAAGACTACTTTAGGAGATTATCCTAGAGTAGTCTTTTTGTATTTATATTACTTCATTAATTTACAAATATTATTAGTAAATTCAATTGGATCTTCTATAGTAAGTCCTTCAACAAGTAATGCTTGGTTATATAAAATACTAGCATATAAGTTGAATTTCTCTTTATCTTCTTCAAATATAGATTGAAGTGAACTGAAAATCTCATGGTTTGTATTAATTTCAAGAACTTTTTCTGATTTAACATTTTGTCCATCAGGCATAGCACTTAATATTTTTTCCATTTCAATTGAAAGTTCTCCATCTGTTGATAAACAAACAGGTGAATTTTTGAGTCTTGTAGAAGCTTTAACATTTTTAACTTTTCCAACTAAAGCATCAGCTAAAGATTTGAATAAGTCTTTGTTTTCTTCTTTAATAGCCTTATCTTCATTACTTTCAGTTTCAAATCCTAAATCACCACTTGATACTGATTTAAAATCTTTTTCTTTGTAATTCATAAGAATTTTTATAGCAAATTCATCTATATCATCTGTGAAGTAAAGAATTTCAAATCCTTTATCAAGAACAACTTCAGTTTGAGGCATTCTTTCAATTCTTTCTTTACTCTCACCAGCAGCATAATAGATATATTTCTGGTCATCTGCCATTCTTTCAATATATTCATCAAGAGAAACCATTTTCTTTTCTTTTGATGAGTAGAACATTACAAGTTCTTTAAGTTCATCTTTGTTTTCACCAAAGTTCTCATATATTCCGTATTTTAATTGCTTTCCAAATGATTCAAAGAATTTATCATAGCTTTCTCTATCATTTTTAAGCATTGATTTAAGCTCATTTTTAATTTTATTTTTAATGTTCTTAGCTATAAGTTTTAATTGTCTATCATTTTGTAAAACTTCTCTTGATACATTAAGAGATAAATCTTGTGAATCTAAAATACCTTTTACAAATCCAAAGTAATCAGGAAGTAGTGCTTCACACTTATCCATTATAAGAACTCCGTTTGAATATAGCTCAAGTCCTTTTTTATACTCTTTAGTATAGTAATCATATGGTGTGCTTTCAGGGATAAATAAGATTGAGTTATAGCTTATTAGACCATCAACACTTACATGCATATGTCTAAGTGGCTTATCAAATCCAAATCTCTTCTCAGAGTAGAAGTTATTATAATCTTCCTCTGTAAGCTCATTTTTATTTTTTCTCCATATAGGAACCATACTATTTAAAGTTTCTTCTTCTTTATATTCTTCAGTTTCATTTTCAGTTCCCTCAATAGCTCTTGATTTAGTCATATCAAGTTTGATTGGGTATCTGATAAAATCTGAATATTTCTTAACTAAGTTTTTAAGTGTAAATTCATCTAAGTAAGCATCATAGTTTTCATCTTCAGAATTATCCTTAAGTTCTAAAATAATATCTGTTCCAAAACTATCTTTTGTAGACTCAGTTACAGTATAGCCATCAACACCATCAGATTCCCATTTATAAGCATCTTCACTACCGAAAGCTCTAGTTATAACAGTTACTTTTTTAGCAACTAAGAATGCTGAATAGAAACCAATTCCGAATTGTCCTATTATATCATGACCATCTTTAGAGTCATTTTCTGTTTTGAAATCAAGTGAACCACTTTTAGCAATAATACCAAGATTAGTATTAAGGTCGTCCTCATTCATTCCTATACCTTTATCAACAAGTGTTAAAGTTCTATTTTCTTTATTTGGAACTAGCTTTACAAAGTAATCAGCTCTATTAAAAGTTAAAGTTGTATCACCTAAAGTTTTGTAATACACCTTATCAATAGCATCACTTGCATTAGAAATTAATTCTCTAAGGAATATTTCCTTGTTAGTGTATATTGAGTTAATAACTATGTCTAATAATCTTTTTGATTCTGCCTTAAATTCTCTTTTTTCCAATTTAATCATCTCCATAAAATACTAGATTTGGTTTTTAGCACTCTAGGTTATAGAGTGCTAACCTATAAGTATTTTATACCACTATGAAAAATAACTGTCAAGTTTGTTAAAATATAATT
>NZ_CAMQRY010000134.1 GCF_947036855.1 uncultured Clostridium sp. | reverse complement strand
TTTATATAAATTTAAATACTAATCAAAACCAGTCTTAACATTTAAGGCTGGTTTTTAGTTGTATAAAATTATATTCAAATCTTCATATAAAGTTCATTTTACATCCTTAAAATAGACATAATAGTTTTTTTATGAATTAAATAGTTTATTTATACAAACTACTAAAATAAATATATAAATAAAGGAGATATTATGAAAGAGAAAAAACTTGGTCTAACAGGTCTTATTGGACTTGTTATTGGTGGAATTATTGGAGCCGGTATTTTTAGTCTTCCATCAGAACTTGCAAAAGGAGCTGGAGGACTTGCAATACTTATTGGATTTATAGTTTCAGGAATAGGTGTTCTTGCACTTGCATTTGTTTACTACATATTATCAGTTAGAAAACCAAATCTAAAAAATGGTATATATTCTTATAGTAAGGAAGGTTTTGGTGAATTTATTGGATTTAACTCTGCTTGGATTTATTGGATAAGTTCAACACTTGGTAACATATCATATGCAACTCTTGTATTTGGTACATTATCATACTTCTTTAAAATATTTAATCCTGCTGGAAATAATCTTGCAGCTATAATCGGTGCATCTCTTCTTATATGGATTATAAACTTCCTTATACTTAGAGGTGTTAAGCAAGCTCTGGTTATCAATGCTATTGTTAATATATCTAAACTTATACCAATATTACTATTTGTAGTTATCACAATTATTGCTTTTAACTATAAAAATATATCATTCCAATTCTTTGGAACAGAAAGCCTTGGCAGTATTTACACTCAAGTTAAAGCTACTATGATATCTAATCTTTGGGCTTTTGGTGGTATTGAAGCCGCTGTAGTTTTATCTGCTAGAGCTAAAAGAAGTAAAGATGTTGGTAAAGCAACTGTTATTGGAATAATTGGAGTAATAATTATCTATATGCTTGTAACATTTTTATCACTTGGAGTTATGAAAAGACCTGATATCGCTGCTTTAAATAATCCATCACTAGCATTTATTCTTCAGTCTGTAGTTGGAACTTGGGGAGCTGTGGTTATTACTATAACGCTTTTAGTATCTGTAATAGGTGCTTTACTTGGATGGACACTTATCACAGCAGAAATGCCTTACTCAACTGCTGTAGATGGAGTTATGCCCAAATTTCTTGCTAAAGAAAACAAAAATGGAACTGCTTATTATGCAATTATGATAACAACTATAATCACTCAATTTTGGCTATTATTCTCTTACTTCTATAATAGTGGCTATGAGTTCTTATACTCTTTATCATCAACAGCATCACTTATTCCATATTTCTTAAATACTTTATATCTTCTAAAATTAATATTTACTAAAGAAACATATAAAGAAAATTCAAAAGGAATTATTAAACATGGATTTATCGCTTTAATTTCTCTAGTTTATACAGTTTGGTTACTTGGTGCAGCTGGTTGGAAATATACTTTATTTAGTTCTATCATTTCAGCATTTGGACTTATTCTTTATGTTTGGAATAGAAAAGAAAAGAAAAAGAATCTATTCAACCACGCTTATGAAGTAGTTATAGCTATTATCATAATAGCACTTGCTATTATAACACTATATCTAATCTTTACAGGTAGGCTTTCAACAAACTAAATCTTATAAAATAGTCTAGTTTTTCTAGGCTATTTTACTTTTTATACACATATATTTACTCTTAAGTTCTTAAACTTTTTATATACTGAATATAAATTCATATAAATTCTAAAGGGGGTACTTAGCTATAAAATTTTTAAGAAAAATAATAAATATACTCATTATACTTACTTTGCTTATTTTTATCTTTATAATAGGAAGCAATCTTTTAAGTAGTCATAAATCTACAACTATATATAATAACCTTCAAAGTATAAATCCTATTAATCTTCAAACTCAAAATAAAAATGATAATTCATTTAAAACTCTTAGTGATATTAATCCAGATTATCAATTTTGGATTAAAGTTAATAATACTAATATAGATTACCCTGTTGTTAAGGGAAAGGATAATAATTTTTATTTAGAAAATGATATATATAAAAATAAACTTAAAGATGGTAGTATCTTTGCTGATTATAGAAGTATCTTCAACTCAGATTTTAACACAATCTTATTTGGGCATAATATGAAAAATGCTAATATGTTTTCAACTCTAAATAAATTTAAAGATGAGGATTTTTTCAATTCTAATAATGAAATAACTATAGTAGATGATAAAAATACTTACATATATGAAGTATTTTCTGTTTATGTTGTAGATGCTACTGAAAACTTTGATTACTTATATGATATGAATAAAAGTAATTTATCTACTGATAATTTAAACTCATATACTGATTTACTTAAATCTAAATCACTATATAAAACTAATAATCCTAATATAACATCAAATAAAAAGATTCTAACTCTTATCACTTGTAGTTATGAATTTGATGATGCTAGAACCATAGTACATGCAAATCTTATTAGTAAAACTGAAAACAAATAAAATTAAGGTTCTGAGATTTGAAATCTCAGAACCTTATTACTTTTAATATATTATTTTTTTATAGCAAACTTTGCTATTCCAAGAAGCCCTAAAACTGTTGCAAGAATACCTACTGTTTTACTTGCTCCTGTCTTTGGTAAATTTGTCTGTACGCTGACTTCTTCAATATTATTTTTTACTTCTTCAACTGGTTTTTGAGTTTCTGTTTTATCTGAAACTACATCTTTATTATTTGTATTAACTTCTGAAGTTTCAACCTCTGGTGTTACTTCTATATTATCTTCATCTGTTCCATCTAATACCGGTCCTTCAACCTCTGGTGTTACTTCCATATTATCTTCATCTGTTCCATCTAAAACTGGTCCTTCAACCTCTTCTTCTATTTCTGGTGCAGTTTCAAGTTCTGGATTAACTTCAAAACCAGGATCAATTTCTAACTCTTCATCTGGCATAACTTCCATATTATCTTCATCTGTCCCGTCTAATACTGGTCCTTCAACCTCTGGTGTTACTCCCATATTATCTTCAGCTGAACCATCTCCTGCTGTATGGTATATTTCAACTGCTTCTGATATTCTTATCCATGATTGATTTATCCACTCTAAGTGAGCTTTCATTTCTTTTGAACCCTCAAGCTCTTCAAAAAATGGTCTAACTCTCTCTATTGATGTTGAACCAAATCTCACTATATAATCTATATTCTCTACAGTCATCCCATCTTTTTCTAAAGTATTAATCGCTATTCTCATTTCTTCTATTGCATAATCTAATTGCTCTATAGCAACATCACTAACTACACCCATATTATCTTCTTCTGTTCCATCTAATACCGGACCTTCAACCTCTGGTGTTACTCCCATATTATCTTCAGCCGAACCATCTCCTGCTGTATGGTATATTTCAACTGCCTCTGATATTCTTGTCCATGATTGATTTATCCACTCTAGATGAGCTTTCATTTCTTTTGAACCCTCAAGTTCTTCAAAGAATGGTCTAACTCTCTCTATTGATTGTGTTCCAAATCTCACTATATAATCTATATTCTCTACAGTCATTCCCTCATTTTCTAATGTCTCAACCGCTATTCTCATATCCTCTATTGCATAGTCTAATTGTTCTATTGCAACATCGCTAACTACACCCATTTCGTCATCTTCTAAGTCTTTCTCAACCTCTGCCTCAACTTTTAAATTCATCCCCTTTGATGAATTTGGAAGTTCACTTGCAAAAGCAACCCCTGTTGTATTCATAATCCCTGCTGTCACTAATAATGTAGCTAAAACTTTTTTCTTCATGTCATTTCTCCCTTATGTCAATTTCTTATTTGATTTGTTTTAATTTAATTTAATTTAAATTCTAACAAGAATTTATTGCTATTTCTTTGCTAAAACTTAAATGTTTTATAAACAAATCCTATATTATTTTACTATTTGCTTTAAATATTCCATAAACTCATCTTTAAGTTCATCTCTTCTTAAAGCATACTCAACTGTCGCTTCTAAAAAGCCTTGTTTTGACCCCACATCATATCTTCTACCTTTAAAATCATATGCATACATAGCCTCTTCCTCTGCCAGTTTTAAAAGTGCATCTGTAAGCTGAATTTCTCCACCTTTTCCTACTGGAGTCTCTGCAAGTATATCAAATATTCTAGGTGTTATTATATACCTTCCAAGAATAGCAACATTACTTGGTGCAACTTCTTTTTCTGGTTTTTCAACAAGTCCCTTAACTTTAAATACACTATCCTCTATTGGAATACAATCAACTATTCCATATTTACTTACATCTTCTTCTGAAACTGTCTGAACACCAAGCACTGATGTTTTATATTCATTATAACATTTCATAAGCTGACCAAGACAAGGTTCTTCATCATTATAAACAATATCATCTCCAAGAAGAACTGCAAATGGCTCATTACACACAAAAGTTTTTGCACATGCAATTGCATGACCAAGTCCTTTTGGCTCTTTTTGTCTTATAAAATGAATATCAACCATATCAGATATATCTCTAACCATTTTAAGCATCTCTTGCTTTCCTGATTTTTCAAGTTCTAATTCAAGTTCTATAGATTTATCAAAATGGTCTTCTATACACTTCTTACTTCTTCCTGTTATTATAAGAATTTCTTCAATTCCTGAAGCTATAGCTTCTTCTATTATATATTGTATAGTTGGTTTATCAACTATTGGTAACATCTCTTTAGGTTGTGATTTTGTAGCTGGTAAAAATCTTGTCCCAAGACCAGCTGCCGGTATTATAGCTTTTTTAATTTTACTCATAAAATTCAAATCCCCTTTAATTATAAAGTTAATAAATTTCATAATAACAATAATTAATTAACTAAACAAGAACCATATATTAACATTTCCTACCATTAATTAGCATAACTCTATTAATTTAAACTTTTTTAATCAAATTTAAAAGGCAACTCTAGTTTAAAACTAAAATTGCCTTTTTATATTTACTAACTCTCGTTAAGTTTATTCATTATTATGCTCTACCTACTGAAACAGATTGTCCACTTGAAATAACTTCTTCTTCAGAAATTACTTCATTCGCTTTCTGCTCTTTATACATTTTCATCCAATGGTATAATCCATATATTGAAATTACTCCATATTGACCAAGTACTATCGCTCCTGATAAATCTGACATTGAGAATACCCCTGATTCTATTATACTTTTTATAAATATAATAATACCAGCATTAGCTACAAGCCAGAAATACCATTGTTCTATATATCTCTTAGATGTAATATAAACTGCAAATATAGTCATAACTGATGTTAAAGCATCAAGCTTAAACTGTGGATCTGCTGAAATATTAAGTCCTAAAAGACTACTAAATATATTTGGAAGATATTTAAGGAATGCTGCATATGCTACCCATGCTATAACTGCTAAAACAATTGCAACAATCCAGTTCTTTTTAGTAAATTTTCTAATTGTAAGTTTATTTTCCTTAGAACCATTTATATGTTTGCTCCAAGCTATAAATCCTGCAACTTCTAAAGGAAGTAAAATTATAATATTTTGTATAAACTGTCCATATAATTTCTCATGTAAACAAATAATTCCATAAGTAATTGTATTTAAAAGAAACCAAAGGTAGTATGCTGCTCTTCCTCTAACTTGGAAAATTGAAGCAAGTACACCTGATAATGCTGATACAAGTCCTATTATACTAATAATTCCAAACAATCCTGTGAAATCTTCCTGTCCCATCATTAAAGGGATAAAGAAAGAAACAAATGATGCTATTATAAAAAATACTAAAAATAATTTCTGAAAAGGTGATAATTGTTTTAAAAATGTCATTCTAAAAATTCCTCCATTTATATGATAAATATCATTTTTTTCTTTTGTTAGTT
>NZ_CAMQRY010000133.1 GCF_947036855.1 uncultured Clostridium sp. | reverse complement strand
ATTTAACTCTATAGTATTTTTATCTGTAAATAGTAACATTTTTTTTACAATCAGCTGAAAAGCTTAACATTTTTTATTTTTTTATTTTGAATTAGTAAAAACTTATATTCAGTTGGTTTTTTTTACTATTTTATCTACTATAAAATTTATTTTTATATAAAAAAAGACTATGTAGATATTTAAATGTCTACATAGTCCTTTGACTTATATTTTAAATTAGTAACCTTGTCTTGTAGTTTTAGTTTGACCTTGGTTAGAATCAGTATTATATTCTGTATCTGATATACCTTTGAATGATTGAACTGGTGCATTTTTTATAACCATAAATTTATACCCATGCTCTTTAAAGAATTTAATAACTCCTGGAAGTCCATTAACTGTATCAACCTTAGCTCCTGCATCATGACATAATATTACATCTTGTGTCATATCTTTCCACTGATGTGTTGATGCTTTAAGCATTGCTGCTGGGCTAATTTCTGCTTGTGTTGCTGCAACTCCTGAATCTGATGTCCAGTCCATTGCTGTCCAACCCTCTTGGTCTAATGCCTTATTAAACTCTGCTAAATGTGGATCTTTATATGTTACTCTTGACATATATCCACCTGGAAGTCTTAAAGCTCTTGTATCAAAATGTGGCCCTAAAACATAGTGTTCTAAATCTTTACAATCATTAATTTGTTTCATAAATTCATCAACATTTACTGAAGACGCTCCATGATATTGAGGATATAAAATATTTAATTGATGAGTAAATGTATGATCCCCTACTGAATCTCCATCCATTATCTCTTGTCTTACTATATTCTGTATTGCTTTATTACTCTTCATATGATCCCCTATTAAGAAGAATGAAGCATGTACACCATTTTCTTTTAATATATTAAGTATTTTAGGTGTATTATTTACACTTGGACCATCATCAAATGTTAAGAAAACTTCTTTTTGTTTAATTTTAGATTTTCCACTTACCATAAGTGCTATTTGATTAACTGGCACAGCATACTTATTTGCTGAGTAAATTAAATTTTCACCTGGAATTATTTCATTTGGCTTATACCAACTAGGAATAGGGTTTACATACCCAAGGTTATTTGGTGCATCAAATCCAGCCTTCATTTTAGCCATATCAGCATCTGAAATTTTACCTGCTGTTGCTCCTAAATCTGGAATTGTTGTAAATGTTGACTTTACTGTTGCAACTGATTGTCCCTTACCATTATTTAATATTGGTGATGTACCTGTTGCTGGGTTATATCCTACATTTTCATACATATCTCCTACTCCAGTTCCCTTTGACCCTGTTGCTGCCTTTGTGATATCAGTAACTTTTTTACTGTTATCAACTGGTGCTGCCTCAGCCTTTGATGCTACAACCTTATGTTTCACTACAGCTTCACTTGAATCTTTTCCATGGAAATAGATTCCTGTTCCAACTCCTGCTACAATTAATGCTGCAATAACTACTGCAAGCGTTTTATTCATTTTCCCATTTTTCTTTCTTCTTATCATTATAAACACTCCTAAATACTTAATATGTGAGCTAAAAATTTCTCGCTCTTAAAAATCCTAAACTTAGAATAACACTTGCAAATCATTCTTATGTAACAAAAAATAAACGATACATTTAATATTTACCTTTATATTTACCTTTATATTTACTAAATATTAGTTTTCAGATTTCTTATGTTTGTAACATAGTTTTCAAACGTACTATCAATATTATATTTGCGTATAAAAAAAGGATATATTTTCTATAAATATATCCTCTAACACCTACTTTTTCTTGATTCTATCTACTATTTCCATTATGTCTTTTCTTGTTAATATTTCTTCATATTTTACATCATTTAAAACACTTTCTAAACACATCATCTGCATTTTTTTAATTTGTATTCTTCCCATTTTAGAATCTTTTTTCTTATAAGCAATTTCATTTACATACCACGGTAGTTCTATTCCACCTATCAGCATTGGTGTTTCTTCTAAAAAATTTTCAAATGATAATAAAAATTTCTTGAAACATTCAACTTGCTCATTAAAAGTTCCATACTCCATTAATAATTCAAGTTCTATGATATCATCAGAATAATTTTCTTTCACCTCTCGTGCCTTTTGTATATTTTTCTTAAGTTCTAAATATTTTTTTGCTTTATCAATATCATTTTCTTTATAAGCACCTGCAAGTGAAGTTATAACACCCTCAGCATTTAATATATGCGTTAAAAGTGATTTTTGAAGTAACTTCCTCCCTTTTTCATTCTCACCTTTTTTAATATACATATTACCTATACAAGCATTTACATCCATACTTATTGTTTTTATCTTTTCAAAAAATTTAAGTGCTTCATCATAATCGTCTATCTGTGTATATATATTTCCAGCCATCATAATAGTAAGCCCTACCATTTCATCATCATTACAATTATTTATAATATCATTAAAAATATTAAGCGCCTTCATATACTTTACTCTAGCATCATCTTTATCCTTTGTTTTACTAGCTTGCATAATTATAAGACTTGCAAATGTAAATTTAAGATTATATGCCTTTGTATACTTTCTTAAATACTTTGTACAAAACGACATTGCTTTTTCTTCATCTGCTTCAAATAAATCTATACACTCAAAACTTATTTTTTCTACTTCCTCATCAGATATATTATGCTCATAATTCATTAAATCATCTATACTAACGTCAAAAAACTCTGCAATAACAGGTAAAAGTGTTATATCTGGGTAACTTATTCCACCTTCCCATTTTGAAACTGCAGCAACTGAAACTCCAACCACTCTTGATAACTCTTCCTGTGTTAGCTTTTTCCCTTTTCTAAGCTTATATATATTTTTACCAATTTCTAATATATTCATAAATTATATCCCCCCCTATTACTCTCTATAACCTAATTATAAAAGACTCCATTGCACATAACAATGGAGCCTTAGTTAAAATTTTACTAACTTTACTTAACTAAAGGTTAACTTATTTCTATAAGTTTTCCTTTAAATATTTCATATTCACTTTTATCTTGAATTACTATAATTGTAGTTTTATTATTTCATTTAGAATATTTTAAAGTATATTACCATTTTTATTACTCTTATACCCTCTATCATGATACTTCGTATGAAATAATTCATGTGCTATGCCTTCTCCTGGTTTATTACCTAATATATCATACATTTTTTGCATAGCTATATTATCATGCGATTTTCTTTTTGGTAAAGCTTTTTCATCTTGATTGTATAAAACTGAAGCTCTCATTTTAACATAATCAACTTCTTCTCTTATCTTTGAACTTACAAATGGCTGTCCACCACCATTTACACATCCACCTGGACAATCCATAACCTCAATTAATGTATATCCCTTAGCAAGATTTCCTTCTTCTACAAACTTAAAGAAATTACTCGCACCATTTATTACAGCTACTTTATGATCTGTCCCTGCTATATTAATAGTAGATTCTTTAACTCCCTTAAATCCTCTTATTTCTGTATATTCTATATCTTCTAAATCTTTATTTTCAATTACATCCTTAGCAGTTCTAAGAGCAGCTTCCATAACTCCACCTGTTGCTCCAAAAATTGCCCCTGCCCCTGTATATTCCCCCATAGATGGGTCTGCTTCTCCATCTTCTAAATTTTTAAAATCTATTTTTTTAGATTTTAATATTCTAGCAAATTCTCTTGTAGTTAAAACTGCATCAATTCCTCTCTCTCCAAAATTCTCCATCTCTGGTCTTTCCATTTCAAACTTTTTAACTATACATGGCATTATAGAAACTGTATATACATCCTTTGCTGGAATACCAGAAATTTTAGGATAATAATACTTACTTGCAGCACCAAATATCCCCATTGGTGATTTTGTTGTTGAAAGGTTTCCTATAAGTTCTGGAAAATGCAATTCTATAAGTCTAATCCATCCTGGGCAACATGATGTGAACATTGGAAGAGTTCCTCCATTTGAAAGTCTATCTATAAGCTCTGATGCCTCTTCCATTATTGTTACATCTGCTGCAAAATTCAAATCAAACACTTTATCAAATCCAAGCATTCTAAGTGCCGTATATGTTTTCTTTGTAACATCTACCCCAAACCCCATATTAAACTCTTCACCAAGAGCAGCTCTAACAGATGGAGCCATACAAACTATAACATGTTTATCCTCATCTTCTAATGCTTCTAAAACTCTTTCTATATGGCTTTTTTCTTGAAGTGCATCAACAGGACAGGATATTAGACACTGACCACAAAGTAAACATCCTGTATCATCAAAGCACTTTAAATCTCTTGCACCTATAATCCTTTCTCCATTATCAGTTTCATGGAATAATATAGATTTTGTAGTTGTCTTAACAGAACAACTTGCAACACATCTTCCACACTTTACACATCTACTTCTATCTATAACAAGCGAACTGCTTCTATCATCAACATAGTCTGACTTATCAGAATAGTCCTTTCTTTCGTCAGGAATAGCTTTAATTTCTCTAACAAGTTTTAAAAGTTCACAGCTTTCTTTTCTTTTACAAAACCCACACTTAAAATCATGATTATTTAAAATTTTTGCAAGTTCCTTCTTAACTTCAGCTTTTATAAAATCACTCTCTGATGTAACTATCATTCCATCTTCAGCCTTTGTAACACAAGCTCTAAAGACTTTAGCATCTTTACCATCTATCTCAATAAGACAAATCCCACAAATTCCTTTATGGCTACACTCTTTATAGTAACAAAGTGCTGGTATATGTATATTATTCTCTCTAGCAAGTTCAAGAACTGTTTTTTCTCCTTCAAATACTATCTCTTGCTCATTAATTTTTATTAAACCCAAACAAATCAACTCCTAAACATAATATTCCTTATTTTCCCCATATATATATAAATTACTCTTAAAATTCTTAATATATTTTTAGAAATTAAGCTTATTTTTAATTGTATAATTAAATCATAAGCTTTAAGGGGGCGTTAAATTTGTTTACTATGCTACTTATCATATATGTACTTATATACCTACTACTTCTTTTTAAATTTAAAATTAAACCAAGCAAGTGTATCTATCCATTATCTGCAATACCTGCAAAACATAGAAAATCACTTATTATAATTGTAATTATACTTTTTGGTCTATCAATGTTCATACAAGGGAGTACTCCAACATTTATATTTGCTGTTTTAGGAGCTTCTTATATTCTTGAATACAAACAACTAAAAGAAGAAAAATCAAGATATTATTCACTTTTAAATACACTGCTTTTTTTCATCCTAGCTTTAGTTAGCACTACTAATATATTTTTATCAAGCTAAATTAATAATAAACTTCACCTTTTAAATATTTTAGGTGGAGTTTATCTAAAAATAAAAAAAGAACCACAATTAAATTGCGATTCCAAGCATTAAAATAAACTCATTTGAACTAAATTATTATCTTTACTCTTTCTACTTATTTTTTTTTCTACTTTCTTAATTTCCTCTTTAACCTCTACTACTTCCTCAAGTTTTATATTTTCATTTCCAATATACTTAAAAACAAAGTCTTCAACTTCTGATTTAGAAAAATTAAATTTTTCTAGTACTTGCTCTCCAGTAGATATATCATCAAACTTTAAATAAACATTTATTCCATCATCTAAAAAGAAATATGTCCCAAACTCCCATCTGCCCCCACAACAGTTAATACACATCTTTTCTATAACAATTCTAGCAACACTACTATCTGTTCCACTTAACAATCTTCCTCGTCTTATAACCTGTGTTGCTAAAAGTTCTTCAATTGCAACGTTACTATCCTTTATACTCATTCATTTATCTGCTACTCAAAATATGGACAAATATACCCATATCGAGATTTTTACTGCTTCCT
>NZ_CAMQRY010000132.1 GCF_947036855.1 uncultured Clostridium sp. | reverse complement strand
ATACTTTGGACATTTCTTTTTTGAATTCCATGCATCCAGTTACAAGTTGCTATATCAGGATTATAAAAATATAATGCCTTATTAGTAGGGTCATTTCCCTTTATAGCCTCCATAACTGCATTGTAGCTATCACTATTTGGGGTAGCATTTACAACACCATTTCTAACACAAGAAAATGCATTTTTTTGTGTTATTACTCCAGAAATTGTATTTGGAAAATTGGGGTCAATAACTCTATTTAAAATTACTGAAGCAACAGCAACCTTACCTGTATAAGGTTCGCCTTTACTTTCAGCATGAACAACTTTAGCCATAAAATCTATATCTGAATCAGATATATTAAGTGATTTTCCACCTTGGCTAAAAACTTGAAGTGCTGGTTCATATTCAACATACAAGTCAGTAGAAAGTCTATTAGTGTGAACTTGTAGTGGAACTAAATCACTAGTTTGATTTAAATTATTTATATCGTTTGATTTGATTTCAAATTTAATTTCTTGTGCATTAGCTGTTGTACTAACTAAAATAGTAAATAATAAGCTACAGGTTATTAAAAAACTGAAAAAAATATTTTTTTTCATAAAAACCTCCTTTTGTAACTTCCGTACTTTGAATATTTTAACCAAAAGGAAAGTTTTCATACATTAAAAACAAAATTATAATAATTACTTAGTTTCAGTCATTAGTTTTAAATAGTTTAAAAGCTCTTTATTTGTCTTATCATAAGCCTTTTTAGAACTCTCTAAATAATCTTTATTTGGTTTTTCAGAAATTTCAGATAAAACATAATCACGCATATTATTTATATAAATAATATATTCATTAAAAGTCTTTTGAAGTGCTTTGAATATATCTGAATATCCACTAGGAATAGCTAAAGAGTTAAGTTCTATATTTAAATCATTAAAAATTTCGATATTTGAATTTATTGAATTTAAAACAGATGTTAAATCACGCCCATCAGATTTTACAATCTTAATTATAGAAAATAAATCTTCATTAAGTGGTGTGAATTTTGTATATATTAAGTCTATATTAGCTTTAAAATCAATAGATTGAGAAGTTTCTATTTTTTTATTTCTATTTATTTTGATAAGTTCATTGATGTAAGTATAGGCATTGTTTAAATTACTTTCTTTATCTTCATCAACTGATAATGGTATTTTAAGTTTTCGAGCCTCTAAAATAAGTTTATTTAACTCATTCTTAGATACTGAAATTTTATTATTGTTATCAAGAATAGTATCAGCATCAACATTTTCTAAAAAATGAGAAATGTTTTTATATAATTCTATATTTTTATCTATACTAACAAGTAATATATTTTTATGATTTGTAAATTCATTTGAAAAACTTTCATTAGTTACAGACGTTTTTATTTTTGAAAGTTTTGAAATATTAAGATTACATACATCAATAAAATAATTAGAAGATAAATTATCATCTGATATATGTTCATTATTCACCATATTAATTTGTGTAGAATAATCTATAATATCATCAAATGGATTTCCTTTAGTTAATATATTGAAAATTACACATACTAAAATAATTAGTATGAAAGC
This sequence comes from uncultured Clostridium sp., assembly GCF_947036855.1. Lineage (GTDB taxonomy): Bacteria > Bacillota > Clostridia > Clostridiales > Clostridiaceae > Sarcina. The sequence goes on along the minus strand of NZ_CAMQRY010000132.1, from coordinate 4,310 downwards.
AAAAGATATGGTAAATGGTTTTGATATAAAATTTTTAATATTTTCTTTATTCATTTTTACCTCCTATGTAAACAATTTATATAATTTTTAACACTTTATTTGCTTGAAAAAATATTAGAATAGTAATTAGATAAAAAATTAGTATAAAAATATACTTTAGTAAAAATATATGTAAAGAGATTCAATTACATTACAAAAAATTATGTAAATATGGAAATAAGGTTATATTTTATAGTGATTTTTAGTGTATAATTATAAACAAGACTGTGAAGAGGTGAAAGAAATGCAGGATTTACAATTTATAATATCAAGTATCAAAAATGGCATGTCCGTTTGGGCTGTAATAGATATATTAGTAGTAGCATTTATTTTTTATAAGGGTTATAAACTAATTCAAGAAACAAGAGCAGAACAACTTTTAAAAGGGATTTTACTTATATTTTTATTAATTCCTATAAGTCATTTTTTAAGATTAAATATGCTTAATTTTATTCTTACAAAAACACTTACAATAGGACTTTTATCTATGGTTATAATTTTCCAACCAGAGATAAGAAAGGCTTTAGAACATATAGGAAGTAGTACATTTAATGACTTACATATTGTTGATAATGATGAAGAACTTGAAAGACTTGTTGATGAAATTGTTGAGTCTGTAAATAATATGTCTGCTGAAAAACTTGGAGCATTAATTGCAATTGAGCAAAAAATAGGTCTTGATGAGTATATAAAAACAGGCACTCACATAGATGCGGCTGTAAGTGATGCTTTGATAGAAAATATATTTGTTAAAAATACACCTCTACATGATGGAGCTATGATTATTAGCTATGATAGAATTGTAGCTGCAGGATGTGTTTTACCGCTAAGTAGTAATTTTAATATTAGTAAACTTCTTGGAACAAGACATAGAGCTGCCATTGGACTTTCAGAAGTATCAGATGCACTTCTTATAATTGTTTCAGAGGAAACAGGAAATGTTTCACTTGCTGTTAAAGGCAGACTTACTAAAAATTATGATGGAGCTAAATTAAAATTAATTCTTCTTAAAATATTAAGAGGAAGAAGAGACAAAGATGATAAGTCAATAAAAGGAAGGGTAGGAGAATGGCTAAGAAAATTAAAAATAAAAATCTAATGATAAAAATTATATGCCTACTGCTTTCTTTTGGATTATGGCTTTATATAAATAATATTGAGAATCCGGTACGAGAGAAAGTTATAACAGACATACCAGTTGAACTTATAAATCCACAAATATTACAAGAACAAGGGCTTGCACTTGCACCAAATCAGGATGTAACAGTAAGTCTAAGTATTTCAGGGCCAGCAGCAGAGGTTTATAAAATTAATAAATCACAATTCAGAGTTGCAGCAGACCTTATATCTTATGGGTTAAAGCCAGGAGAAAATAATATACCAGTAAGTATAATGAATTCTCCAAGTGGTATAAATATTAAAAATAATTATCCAAGGGTTGAATTGAACCTTGAGAATTTACAAAAGAAAAATATGTCATTAACACCTGAAGTTCAAGTGAAAGAGGCTAAAGGGAGTTATCTTAAAAATATAAAACTTAGTCCTCTTTCAGCAAGTGTTGAGGGTGCAGAAGGACTTGTTAAAGAGGTTTCAAAGCTTGTAGTTAGAGGACAGGTAGATAATGCTAATCAATCAACAGTATTAAATCTACCTATAATTCCAGTTAACTCAGCAGGGGTTGAAATAAAAGGACTTACAGTAACACCAGGGCAAGCAGATGTAGCAATTAATTTAGAAAAAGGTAAACTTGTTTCAATCAAAGTTAATACAACAGGAGTATTGCCACAAAACTTAACACTTAAGAGTATAACACCTAGTATTAATTCAGTTGATATAGTAGGAGAAGGGTCAAAAGATATAAACTCATTAACTACAACTCCAATTGATTTATCTAAGATAACAGGGAATGCAACAATTCCTGTAAATATAACAATACCAAAAGGGATTGTGAATATATCAGGTGAAAATTCTATAAATGTTAATATAGTTGTTGAAAATAATTCAGCCACTAAAAAGATATCAGTTCCTTTAGATATAACAGGACAAAATAAAGATTATGATTATAAAATTGGGCAAAATAATGCAGATATTAGTATAACAGGTCTTGCAACAAATTTAGAAAAATTAGATTTAAGTAAGCTTGTAGGAAATATTGATGTATCAACACTCACAAGTACTGGAATTGTGCCTATTAAAATAATAGGGCAAGATTTACAAGGTATGGTAGTTACAGTTATTCCAGAGAATATTAGTGTGGAAGTTTCTAAAAAAGAGATTGTGATACCGCCAGTAGTAGACCCAACAACACCACCAAATCCAGATGATAAGCCAGTTGTTGACCCAAGTGAACCAACTAACGATTCAAATAAACCTGTTGATAATCCAAGTAAACCAATTACTAATGTAGATAAACCAAGTAATAGTCCAATTGTTAGTAATGATAAAAAAAATAGTAGTCCAATTATTAGTTCTGATGAAAAGAGTAATAGTGAAACTACAGTAGATAATAAAAAAGGTAGTGAAACTGATAAGGTATTGCCATCAAAACTTATAGTGAGTGAGAATAGTAAGCCTTTAGAAAATAGTGAAAATAAAAAATCATAGATTTAAATATTCTTAGAGAAGAAATTTTCTAAGGATATTTTTTTGCTTAAATAAAAAAAATGTTATAATATTAAGCATGGTTATATAATAAAAACTTAGGAGGAAATTATAATGACTATTAGAATTATTAACTTAACTCTTGGAATAGATGATTCAACAGATTTACTGAAGAAGAAAATAGCTAAGAAGTTAAGAATGAAACCTGAAATGATTAACAGATATAAAATTATAAAACAGTCTGTTGATGCAAGAAAAAAGAATGATTTAAAGTTTACATATGCTATAAATATAGATTTACAAAATGAAAGTGCTTTAGTTGCAAAACTTAAGGATAAAGATATTCTTATTGAAAAAGAAGGATATAATGCAGATGTTGTAGAAGGAACAGAAAAATTAAATCATAGACCAATAATTGTAGGTATGGGACCAGCAGGTCTATTTGCAGCACTTCTTTTAGCAAGAAAAGGCTATAAGCCACTTGTTTTTGAAAGAGGAGAAGATGTTGATGGCAGAGGGAAAACTGTTGATAAGTTCTGGGAAACTGGAGTTTTAAATAAAGAGTCTAATGTTCAATTTGGTGAAGGTGGAGCTGGAACATTTTCAGATGGAAAGCTTACAACAAGAATCAAAGATAATAGATGTGATTTTATTTTAGATGCACTTATAGAACATGGTTCACCAGCAGACATAAAATATAAAGGTAAACCACATGTTGGAACTGATATATTAAAAGGTGTTGTTAAAAATATAAGAGAAGAAATAAAATCTCGTGGTGGAGATGTTCATTTTAGCTCAAAAGTTGAAGGTATAACTAAAGGAAATGGTAGAGTGAAAAGTGTAATAGTTAATGGTGAAGAGATTTTAGCAGATGAAGTTATATTTGCTATAGGACATAGCTCAAGAGATACTTATCAGATGCTTTTTGAAAATGATGTATTTATGAAAGCTAAACCATTTGCTATTGGTGTTAGAATTGAACATCCTCAAAAAGGAATAAATGAAATTCAATATGGACCATTTGCAAAGCATCCAAAACTTGGAGCAGCAGAATATCAGTTAGTTTCACAGAATAAAGAAATGGGTAGAGCAATATATTCATTCTGTATGTGTCCAGGTGGAGTTGTAGTAAATGCAGCTTCAGAAGAGGGTAGAATATGTGTTAATGGTATGAGTTATCATGCTAGAGATAAAGATAATGCCAATTCAGCTTTAGTTGTAACAGTAGGACCTAATGATTATGGTAGTGAGCATCCACTAGCTGGAATGGAGTTCCAAAGAAAATATGAGGAACTTGCATTTAAAGTTGGAGGTTCAGACTATAAATTACCAGTTCAACTTTTAGGTGATTTTATGGAAGATAAAATTTCAACAGAGCTTAGAAGTGTAGTGCCATCAGTATCACCAAATTATGTTTTTAGAGATTTAAGAGAATGTTTACCAACATATGTTGTTGAAGCTATAAAGTCAGCAGTTCCTGACTTTGAAAGGAAAATTGAAGGATTTGGACATCCAGACAGTGTACTTACAGGAGTTGAAACAAGAACTTCAGCACCAGTAACTATGCAAAGAGATGAAAGACTTCAAAGCATATCACTTGAAGGACTATACCCAGCAGGTGAAGGAGCAGGATTTGCAGGTGGAATTATATCAGCAGCAGTTGATGGAAT
>NZ_CAMQRY010000131.1 GCF_947036855.1 uncultured Clostridium sp. | reverse complement strand
AAAATAATTAACTAAACATAATTTTATAAAAGTATCATATATCACTCAAATTTTAAATATATATTACATATAATAAAAATTTAATTTAGATGAGGTAACATATATGATTTTTAAAGATGTTAATGATGACTATTTAACTAAACTTGATACAGATGAGGAATTTGATAAAAAATTCATTCAAAATAACTTTAACCAGTTAGGTTTTAACCAAGCTAATATAAAACCTTCAAATACTTCTTTTATGCCTTTTATGCAAACACAAAACTCTAGACCAACAGTTTCAAACCTTGGTTTTTTTAATCAGTGCATTCAAGGTTTTGAACAAATTCATACTTCAAGTATGTTATTTACACCAATAGTAAGTAAAAAGTCTAGTGAACTTTTTGACTAATATTAAAGCCACCTACATTTAATTGTAGGCGGCTTTAATACTATTTAACTCTTTTATTTTCTTCCCAATTACTCATCTCTATTCTACCATCTGTAAAGTAAATTTTACCCATGCCATGTCTTTTAAAGTTTTTAAACTCACCCTCATATTTTATACCATCTGCATAAAGTATAACTCCTTGTCCATCTGCTTTTCCATTGTTGAAATTCCCCTCATAAACATCTCCATTATCGCAATATAATGCTCCATGTCCTTGTCTACGACCTTCAAAAATATCACCTATATACTTTCCTCCATTTGCATATAAAAAAGTACCTCTTCCATGTGGTGTATTATTTTTAAACTCACCATCATACTTAGAATTATCCGAATAATGTTTAACTCCAGATATTAAAACTCCTCTAGTAAAATTACCATCTATTAGTAACTTATCATTTTTTAAAACCTTACAATTACCAGTTGGAGCACCACTTTTAAACTCACCCATATATTTCATATTTTTTAAATCTGTATAAACTCCAAATCCATCAACGTTATAATTAAACTGTCCCTTATATGTACTTCCACTAACCATTGTAATCGTACCATCAATTATATCATTTTCTTTGTCTACAATATTTCCATTAAAAATATTTCCCTCTTCATCTGTCATATCTATATATTCATTATCATTTTCCACTTCAGTATTTATATCTGCTTCTTCATTATAATCATAATTTTCAGTTTCTACTTCCCCAATATTTATGATTGTATCAGTTGCTCTTTCTTCTACATCCTGCCCTGATTCTCTCTTTCCATTATTCCAAATTCCTGAAAATTCAATCAGACCATCTTCATCAAACAAAGTACCAAAACCATGCCTTTGAGCATTTTTCCATAGCCCAACATATTTATATCCATCTGAAAAAGTATAAATACCTTCTCCATTCATAATTCCATTTATAAATTCGCCTTCATATTTGTCACCATTTTCAAAATTATATAAACCTTTTTTGAAATTATCGTCCTCAAATATACCTCTAAACAATATTTGCTCATCATCTAAATATAAAGTTCCTTGTCCTGATTTTCTTCCTTGATTCCATTTACCTTCATAATATAATTCACCAAATGCATTATATAAACATCCAAAGCCATCTATATTACTATTTTTAAAATTACCAACATACTTAAAACCATCTCTATAATTTAAAGTACCAGCACCTTGCCTTGCACCATCATTCCATTGTCCTTCATATTCACTATTTCCCTCTTTATTAAAAATAGTTCCAAAACCTGTTATATCTCCCTGATTCCATTGTCCTGAATATCGCCATCCATCACTATATGTAAAAGTACCATATCCCTGTCTTACTCCAGCTACAAAACTTCCTTTGTAAACTTCATTATCACTATAGAAATACTCACCTTCACCACAAGGCTGCATATCTTTTATATGACCTTCATATCTATGTCCATTTGAATATGTAAGTATCCCTACACCATCTGTTTCTTCATTTCCAAACATACCAACAAACTGATCACCAGTAGGTAGAGACCTTACTCCTTCTCCTATTTTCTTATCATTAGAAAATTCACCTTCATAATAACTTTTATCATCATAAATAAGCTTTCCCTTTCCATCTCTTCTATCATTTGACCAATTTCCTTCATATATATCTCCATTAGAAAACTTATAAACTCCATAGCCCTCTTTTCTATCATTTTCCCAATTTCCTTCATATGATTCTTTATTTATAAACTTCATTTTTCCAAGACCTTCTCTTTTGTCATTCACAAAATAACCTTCATATTTTTCTCCACTTGGAAATATAAAAGTTCCTTTTCCATCTTTCACTTCCCCTAAAAATTCACCTTCATACTTACTTCCATCTGCATATGTAATGCTTCTAAAAATAACTTTACTACTACTATCCTCTTCTTTTTTACTTGAAAATATTTTGCTGAATATACCCATGTTGTCCTCCACTTTTCATTTCAAATTAAAAGCTCTACTTAAACTTACTCAAATAATTTTGTTACATCTAAATCAAAAACTTCGCTTTCATTATTTTTTATATTTGAACTTTCATTATTTTCTTTTATATTTTCTTTTTTAATTATTCTCTCTTCTTTTTTATCAACCTTAATGATATCAACTTTTAAATCTTTAGTTTCAATCAATCCTTTAATTTCTTCTACAATTAAGTTTCTTTCATTCTTCAATGAATTTTTAATAAATGATTGTATTCCATTAATAATATCAGTTGTATCATTTTTGCCTACTTTCTTTTGAACCTTCTCTATTATAGCACTTTGTTTTGATAATTTATTACAAATATCCTTATTTTTCTTATCTAACTCACTTATTACTTTTTCTATTTTTCCATCACTCGATTTAAATACCTCATTTAAACTTTTAATATCATGCCCTATTCCCTTAATATCTTTGCCTATATCCTTTTTATCTGATTTAGACTTTAATGAATTTATTATATTATCTTTTTCCATTAAAACTTTATCAAAACTATTTATTTTACACTCTGCATCTACAATAATTTCTATAAGTTCAAAAACACTTTTATTCATAAGTTCCTTAGTTCTACTTCCCAATACTTTACAATTCACATTTTCATCTTTTTTATCACTCACTTCAACATCCTCCTTAGACTTTTTAAACTTTTCACCTTTATAATCATCTCTTAACATATCTTCTTTCCCCAAAATGTCCTCTTCATAAATAACATCTGCAAATTTATTAAACTCTTCATTTTTATCATTCCAAAGTAAAATACATAAAGCTAATTTATCTGTATCTTCAATTTTATCCATAAAAATTTTAATATCATCAATATTTTCAAAAGACTTAACATCATTACAAATCTCATTACATTTTTCCATGACAAGTAAATTTATAGCAACTTGAACATTTTTATTCTTAACCATTCCACTTATTAATCTAATTGCTTTTTCCCTATTATAATTTTTAATTTTATCATTTTTAACCCCACCATATCTTGCCTTTAATATATTCTCTGAAATAATAAGTATATTCATATTCTCATCACTAAAACTTTTTACTATACTCTCATATATATCTTTTACAACATATTTTTTACTTTTAAAATCCATTTTATTTCCCCCATATTTTAAATATGCTACATACAAATTGCATGTAGCACTATTTTTATATTGACTCTGGAATACTTGTATCTAAAATAGTTATTCTTTTTAAAGATTCCATAGCTTCCTTATGCACATCTGCATATTCACTTTCCTTTATTATCTGATTTCTTATACCATCTTTAAGCTCCATTGAAAAATTATAATAATTTTTACTAAAGAAAATAAGTAATTTTTTCTTTATTTTACTATGCTGAGTATTTTTAAGTTTAGTTAAAAATACTTTTCCTACATCATCTCTTGGAATTCCCGTATGATAAAGGTCTATTATAATTTCAAACTTTCCAATATTACTTTCATCATCATAAGCTAAAAACTTTGTTATAGCATTTAAAAGCTTAACATTTATCTCTTGATTATTCATAGTTCTAAGTCTTTTTATTTGATGCATAGCCTCTTCTATAAGTTCTTTATCACTTGTTGCAACAAGATATTTTAAAAGTGTTATCATCTCAGTTGTTGACCCAAGCTCTACAAGTGCTGAAGACTTTATTATCTTCATTTTTTCAGTATCAGCAGCAAATTTTGATATAAAATCTTGCTTCTTAGATTTTTCTATATCTTTTGATGTAGCAAACCTTATAAGAGAATTTCTTCTTATCGCATACGATTCCTTCAAATTATTTATAGAATTCACAAGACTTATATAATCACTGTCAACTAATATATCAAGCTTACTCTTATCTATATGCTCATACCTTTCACACTTTTTAGCAATTGCAATTGCTCTTTCACTTTTATTTAATCTATTAATAAAATTTAATAGCCTATTAGTAATCCATGTACCACTATTTTTATCTTGTAATTTCTTTTCTATATCATCATAAATCTCATTTGTAACTTTGTACTTAACCCCTCCAGATAATATATTTCTTATAATATTGCTACACCTAACATTCTTAAATATATTATAAACATATCTACTTCCACTCTCATTATTTCTAACTAAATATTGAACTATCTCTCTAAATATATCTGTTTCTTCATTTGATTCACCAGTATTAACAGCTAAGAAATTTATCATACTTTCAAATTTTTCTTCTGCTTCTAAATCAACAAGTACACAAGCGGCATTTCTTCTAAATGTTGCTTTTAGTTCAAAAGTCTTAAAAACTTCACTATTAAGTTCAGATAGCATAGATTGTGATATACTCTTTAAAACTAGCTCCACACAATCATCAAAACTCCAATTCATAAGAATATTTCTATATGCCTCTATAACATCTTTTCTATAATCTAAAACTAAATCCTTTATTTTATCAAGAATCGCATCTTTATGAAGTTCTTCTGTTATTCCTCTAGTAGCATATATCATCATTTCAATAGGATTTTCACCTTGTTCAAATGAATATAATGCTTTTTGGTATATATCATCCTTATAATTCACCAAGTTTTTAATAGTAATGTTTTCAGTAGCTATAATTGAATTTACTATATCCTGCGCAGATTCATACCCTATATGCTGCTTAAATATATATTTATTTCCTTCTTTATATCTTTTAGAATCAGCACTTATACTCGCATTACTTCCCTCTATAATATCTATCGTATCTGCACTAACTGAAAAAACTTTATTAGATTCTTCATCTCCCCCACCAAGACTTTCTTTAAATTGTTTTAGTATATCTTTATAATCAGCCATTAATAAATACCTCCAACTTCACCAATACTATACTCTTCTTGAATACTTGAAATTTCTTTATTACTAAGCTGTGATTTTTCAAGTGAAATATTAATCTTTATATTTTTATTATCTTTAATATACGCTTCAAAATTTAAAACACCTTTTTCTGTATACTCAAGTTTTAAAACAATTCCACTTCCTCTTTTTATTGCATAAGGAAACTTAAGTCTTAAGTTTTCAAGTCTTTTAAGCTCTGGGTCAAAGAAACTTTGTCCTGAATAAAGTTCTAAAACAAGCTCTGTTTCTGATGTTGCCTTTATTAATTTATCAATTATTATTGGAGTTCCTGCCTTTGTATTAGCCTTTATTATAGGAACAAGAAATCCTTTTTTAACATTTAAAAATATAGTTTGTGGAAGTCTTGGTATAATATCATAAGCCTCTCTTGCTTTTCTCTCAAGTTCATTTAAATCAGCCTTTGAATCAATAATGTCATAGTGATGATAAATTGATGCACCTCTTGAAACTGACTCCATATTATCTATAAATTTTAGTGGTTCTTTATCAAAATATTTTGTAATAGTTTCAAGCACTTTAGGATACCTTATCATTCCTCCAACACAGAATATATAATCTATATCTTCCTTATCCATAAAGCAAGATTTTAAAGTTTTATTTATTGGATCTATAATATTCTCTTTTTTATTACTTTCAGATAAAAGTCGACTAATATACTCATTGTATCTCTTCATAGTCAATTTATGTTTAAAGGGACTCCCCCCTAAAACTCCTGGTTCTATAACTTGAACACTTATCTTTTCTAAA
>NZ_CAMQRY010000130.1 GCF_947036855.1 uncultured Clostridium sp. | reverse complement strand
AGGAAGCAGTAAAAATCTCGATATGGGTATATTTGTCCATATTTTGAGTAGCAGAAGTTATAAATGAAGAAAAGAGAAGAGCAAGTTAAAAAATTATATAAGCATACACATAAAGACCATAGTAATATAGAAACTATGAGTGTTAGTGAGATGGAAGACGCAATTTCAAAATATTATGGAGCAGCAGATTTTGAAGTTACTTCAATAGATGAGCTTTTAGAAAGAGCAAAACTTTAAGAAGTAAATTTAACGGGGGGATATTGTATGAAATATATAAAGATAGCTTTAAAACACATTAAGGAAATAATAATTTTGCAATTTAGATTTGCTAATGGTGGGAATGTTGCAGCTAATGAAAGATTAGCTAAAGAACATGAAAGAGAAAGAAAAATAAAAGAAATGCGTAAAAAAAAGTAAAAAGTTAAATTTAAATAAAAGAAGAGGACTGAATTTATAATTCTAAACAAATTAGAATAGTAAATTCAGTCCTTTTTTAATTATTGGTTTTTATGAGTGTTAGTTCTAATTATTTCAAGTTCTCTTCTCTCAATTCCAAATCCAATAGTTTTTTCAATTTCTTTAAGCATAGGCAGATTTTTAGGATCTGTGAACATACAAGTATAACCTGTATCACCAGCACGCCCAGTTCTACCTATTCTATGGATATAACTTTCAACTGATTCTGGCATATCATAGTTATAGATATGAGTAACATTTGAAGCATCTATCCCTCTTGCAGCAACATCAGTAGCTATAAGGAATTGAACATCAGCTTTTTTGAAAGATTTCATCATTCTTTCTCTTTTAGCCTGAGGAACATCACTGTGTATTTTAGAACATTTGATTTTTCTATCAGCAAAAGCAGCTTCTAAATCATCAGCTCTTCTTTTTGTTCTACAGAATATCATAGCTATAAATGGATTATCTTCTGCCATTGCTGAGAATAAAGCATCCTGTTTCCATCTATCAGTAGTTTCAACAACTTCTTGCTTTATTGTATCAACAGTTATAGTTTCATCTTTTATTTCAATATAAATAGGATCATTCATATATCTATAAGAAAGTTTTTTAACTTGTGAATCCATAGTAGCAGAGAAACAAAGTACTTGAGCTTTCTTTGCTATATGTTGCATTATTTTTTCAATCTCATTTTTGAATCCCATAAGAAGCATTTGATCTGCCTCATCTATGATAACCATTTTTACTTTAGAAAGATCTATACTTTTTCTTCCAAGGTGGTCTATAAGTCTACCAGGAGTAGCAACTATCATATTGATATTATTTTTAAGTTTTTTAAGTTGTGCTCCAACATCCTTACCACCATAAGCAGCTAAAATTTTAATTTCAGTTCCTTCAGTAAGTTTTTTTGCTTCATCAGTTATTTGTATAGCAAGTTCTCTTGTTGGAGAAAGTACTAAAACCTCAGTTGCATTACTGTTTACTTTTATATTTTGGATAGCTGGAAGTAGGAAAGCAAGAGTTTTACCAGTTCCTGTTTTAGCTTCTCCTATAACATCATGACCTGCTAGAATACCAGGAATACTACGATCTTGTATCTCAGTAGGTGTTGTTATTCCATTTTTTTTAAGTATGTTAACTATATTACTATTAATTCCTAATTTTTCAAAATTCACTATTAAGTTCCCTCATAATCTTTAATTTATTTTTGCGTATAAAAAAAGTAGAGCATGGTTCCGGCGAAAGACCCATGCTCTACAAGACAGCACTATTAAGTACCAACTGTAAACAAAGTATAACATGATAAAAATATTATGTCAACACTAATATTTAGGGAAAGCAGAAATTATTTTTGCGTCATGTGTTAGATACATCTCAATTTCAATTCCGCTATTGGCTCTACCAATATAGATATTTCCATCAATATGACGTCTGCTCTTATGTGCTTCTATAATAGAATTTGTTATTTCTTGTGGTGACATTGAATTTGGGAAGAATGTAGAATAACCATTACAATCACTTTTTTTCATACAATGTATGATTGCCTTAGCTTTATAAACTCCATATGAGTTTGGTTTTGTTTTAGTTTCTGATATAGCTGTACTATTGATTCCTTTTATATTGTTATAGTGGAATCCCTCAGCTAGTCCATCTTTATTTATTGAACCAAGAAATATATGCTCTATAGCATTATGTAAAAATAGATTGGTGTTATGTAGTTCCTCTAGAACTTTTGTGCCATATTTTTTATGTCTTGAATCAATTACACATTCGTTAGATAGATGTTCATCTACAGGTTTGCTTTTAAATGAATTAAATGCAAAGAATGCTATTGAAAAAAATATAGCTAGCAATATAAGATAGAAATGCATAAAAATCTCCTTTGTAGTAGTATATTTTAAGTATAACAGATATTGGTTACAAAATTATTTATTTGAAAAAGACAAGCTTGTTGTTGTATGATTATGTGTAACAATTAAATTTAATTAAAATAAATAAAATTAGGGTGTGTTAATATGGAAGAATTAAGAAGCAAAGTAAAAGAAATATTAGAACAAGAAATTATTAAAGTAGTATTAAGCAATAAAACTACAAGAACTTATGAATTTAGTAAGGTAACTTTTAATTTAAAAGAAAATGTTGATGGAGAGTTTTATCAAGTTGAAAAACATACAGATAAACAAGTTTTTCATGAGAATATAAAAAAATGTCAGCTTGAAGAAAAAGTTTTAGAGAATCTTGAAGGTAATTACAAACAGTTCTCTGCTTGGGCAAAAGAGTACACATATGAAATGAAAGTTTCAAAAAAAGGGAAAATACTTTTAAATAAGAAAAAAGTTGATAATACAGTTCTTATAAAAACAGAACATAATAAAACTAAAAATTATATTTTAAAAGAGGGTATGATAATACAACCATTAATTGACCTTGGTATTTTTACTAAGGAAGGTAAAGTTGTTAACTCAATGTATGATAAGTATAAGCAAATAAATAGATTTATAGAAGTTATTGATGACGAAGTTAAGAAAAAGGATTATAAGGAACTTACTATAATTGATTTTGGATGTGGAAAATCATATTTAACATTTGTTCTTTATTATTATTTTACTGAAATTAAAAAGATTGATGCAAAAATTATAGGGCTTGATCTTAAAAAAGATGTTATAGATAAATGTAATGATATAGCTAAGAGATATAAATATGATAACCTTCATTTTGAACTTGGTGATATTAATGGATTTAAATATAATAATAATGTTGATATGGTAATAACATTACATGCTTGTAATACTGCTACTGATTATGCATTATATAATGCAGTAAAGTGGAACACAAATATGATATTCTCAGTTCCATGTTGCCAACATGAGTTCAATGAGCAAATAAAAACTGAAAACTTAACAGGAATAACTAAATATGGAATTATAAAAGAAAGAATGGCTGCACTTATGACAGATTCAGTTAGAGGAAGTCTTTTAGAAGCACTTGGATATAAAGTTCAGTTATTAGAATTTATAGATATATCACATTCACCAAAAAATATTTTAATAAGAGCATCAAAAGGTAAAGTTTCAAAAGAAAAGAAAGTTAAATCAGTTGAAGAAGTTAAAGCTATAATGAATGAGTTCAATATTGAGCCTACATTATATAAATTATTAAATGATGATAATCTATTATAAGATAGAGAATTTAAGTTTATTTTAATTTTGATAGAGTGATAAAACAATATATGTTAAGATAGAGGAACTGAATATAATAAAGGTTGTACAAAAGGTACAAATGGAGGGTAATACAATATGGCTACACCAATATTTAAATATAATAAAGCAATTAAAACAGATAAGAATTTTATGTATACAGATTTTAGAAGAGCAAACTGCTATAACTGTGATTTTTCAAACTCAAACTTTGATTTTGCTAGTTTTAGAGGAGCACATTTTAAGGCTTGTGATTTTTATGAGGCTAGTTTTAACTGGACAGAGTTTATAGGAACTAACTTTAAAAAGAGTAATATCAAAAGAGCAACATTTAGAGATGTTGTATTTGAGGGTGTTAATGTTGATGGAGTAGATTTTTATGATTCAAGATTCTACAACTGTATATTCATAGATACTGATATATCAAAAGCTGAGAACTTAAAGTTTACTAAGGCACAGGTTAAAGTTTTTGATAAAATGCCAGAACTTGAAATTAGTGAAGAACTTAAAGCGGCAATAGAAGATGCTATGCTGAATCAATATATAAAAACTTCAAGAGTTTTAGATACTAAAGAGGGAACAGTTAGCCCTATAAGCGTTATGAGACTTTTAGAAACATTCAAAGAAAAGTTTTTAATTGATGGATTAAAGCTTGCTAAAGAAAATATATCAAGAGATTTTTGTACATTAAGTTACATAGTAACTGCAATTAAAGGTTATGAAAGAGATGGGATGATATAACTTAGATTAAGAATTTAAAAGTATTATGTAGATGTAAACAATATTTTTTGGGAAAATCACCTTAAAAAGATTGCTACTTAATAAAGTGAATGCTATAATGGGTGAGTAGTAGAAATACTAACAAAAATAAAAGAAAAAGTTTCATATAGATTGATATTTCTCTTAATTTTTAGAGGTTATTATATCCATTTTGAATCTTTAAATCCTAGGAGGATTTTATAATGCAAGATAAAACAATAGTATGCAGAGATTGCAACGAAGATTTCATATTCACAGTTGGAGAGCAAGAGTTCTACCAAGAAAAAGGTTTCGATAACGAGCCAGTAAGATGTGCTTCATGCAGAAGAGCTAGAAAACAACAAAACAACAGATAATTATCTGAAGTTTAAGGGAGTGTAGTAATACACTCTTTTTTTATTACCCAAATATAGTAGCTACAAAAAATAAAAGAAAAGAAGCGAAATTTGTTGCATTTAATAACTTGCTATGATATATTGTATGAGTAGCAGAAATGCTAACATTAAAAAGAATAAAAATAAGTTTATATAGATGAATATTTCTCTTAATTTTTAGAGGTTATTATATCCATTGAGCTTTAAATCTTAGGAGGATTTTATAATGCAAGATAAAACAATAGTATGCAGAGACTGTAACGAAGATTTCATATTCACAGTAGGTGAGCAAGAGTTCTACCAAGAAAAAGGTTTCGATAACGAGCCAGTAAGATGTGCTTCATGCAGAAGAGCTAGAAAACAACAAAACAACAGATAATTATCTGAAGTTTAAGAGAGTGTAGTAATACACTCTCTTTTTTTTGCATTTTATTAAGTAAAATATAGTGTATTATATTAATTATTTCTATTAAATACATGAAAAAAATGTTGGAAAATAAAGAAATAATTGGTAATAATTTTATTGTAAATTAAAAATCGCTATGTTATTATAAGTTTAAGTGGAAACGCTTAATAAATAAGAAAAAAAGCATTCATATAGATAGATATTTCTCTTGTTTTAGAGGTTATTATATCCATTTTGAATCTTTAAAACTAGGAGGATTATTATGCAAGATAAAACAATAGTATGCAGAGACTGTAGCGAAGAATTCGTATTCACAGTTGGAGAGCAAGAGTTCTACAAAGAAAAAGGATTCGATAATGAGCCAGTAAGATGTGCTTCATGTAGAAGAGCTAGAAAAGCACAAAACAACAGAAGATAGTTTTTGTTTGTTTAAGATCACAACATATGTTGTGGTCTTTTTTTGCGTCTTAAAAAAACACATTAACTCCAGAAATAAAACAAGTTAAGCTTAGATGGGTATTTTATTATAGGTTTATAGAAACAAGGTGAAAGGGTGGTTATATGAATTTTATAAAAAGAGCGTTACTTAGTTCAAAAGCAAGGTTTACTAAGACAATCATAATACTTACAATAATGACAACTATATGTATTGTTATACTTGCGAGTCTTGGTATAAAGTCAGCATCAGAAAAGTCTAGTATATTAGCAAGGCAAAAACTTGGAGGAGCAGTTACACTAACTTTAGATGTACAAAAGGTTAGAGAAAATTCAATGAATACAAGTGTAGGAGGGCAAAGAGTTAAAATAACAGAGATGCCTATAACGCTTGATTATTTAGATGAGAT
>NZ_CAMQRY010000129.1 GCF_947036855.1 uncultured Clostridium sp. | reverse complement strand
TCTGTATTAGATGTATTATCTACACCACTTACTTCATTAGTCTTTGCTTTTATCTGTGCTTGAATATCTTCTATATCACTAAGCTTCATATTAACATCATATATTTTATTATACCCTGCCATATTTAAAATAGAACTTAAGAAATTTAAATTACCCACCTGAGTATTATAAAATAGAACTATATTATCATTTTCTATACCTTTAGCAGTAAATAAATTTTGCAATTCACTAACAGGCTTAATTGTACCATTAGGATTTAAAATTTCACTAAGATTTATTTGTATAACTCCTTTGATTGGAGGATTAAGCTTTGCAATTTCACTTGTTAATTTAACTTTTACATTTAACCCTTGAACAACTTTTTGACTCGGATTATTAGGATTAGAATTAAGTGAGTTACTAGGGCTTGTATCTTCCTTAACATCATTTATAAGTTCTACAACCTTAACTTTTAAAATATGTTTTTTTATATATTCTTTATTTATTTTTTTATTTTTCTTTGTATCTTCACTATTTTTAGTTGTTTTTTTATTTCCATTTAAGTTTTCTATTTCAAGATTACTCTTTTTAATAAGCGGTATATTTACAGTAGTAACAAAACCTTCAGCTTCCCAGTTTTTAAACCCACCATTAAGCATTTTAGATTTTATCCCTGCTAATTTAAACATTTTTGTAAAATTACCAAGCTGCCCCATATCATCACCATTTGAATTACCATATATAACAACTTCTGATTCCTTTGTTATTCCCAACCTATCTAATTCATTTGTTAATGCTTTAATATCTAATATCTTATCTAACTTTTGATTACCTGTATTATTATAATTATTGCTTGAACTATTTTTTATAAAATTATCCCACGAAATATTTATTGCACCTACAATGTGACCATCCTTATATTGTTTATTATCTCTTATATCTAATATTACAATATTCTTTCCACCAAGACTTGTCTCTAAAGATTCAGCTCCTATTAAGTATGCATTATTTATATTATTACTATCACTTACTATCTTTTTTGCTTCAACAACAACCTGTTCCTTATTAGTACCAATAAATGTTGCAAGGAAAATAAGAATAGCTATTATAGCTATCGTAGCCTTTTGAACTTTATTATTCATAACGACCTCCTGAAAATTCTCTCTAGCAAATTTTATCACCTAAAGCATTCTAATTCAAAAGATATTATATTGAAAATCCTAATAACTTTGCTCTTTATTTAATATACTAATACAAAAAACAAATATTGATTAACATAAATTTATTTTTCTTCATATTATACAATCATTTCATTAAAATTTATGGCTTTTCATTATTAAAGTCTAGTTCTTTCATTTATTTTATTATTGCTTTTATTAGTTTTTCTTTTTAACATTAAATTCTTTATACATTATAGAATCTAAACTCTTTTCAAGTTCTTCAACACTAATATTTTCCCCTGGGCATAAAGTTTCTGTAACTTCCTCATGTCCTCTTATATCTACAATTTTATTTTTTAAAGTAAGATATCTTAATAACTTTAGAAGGCTATCTCTTTGAACATCGCCTAAAATATCCTCTTCAAAATCACCTTGTAAACAAACACCAAGTGAATTAATATTATTATTTTTTGCCTGTGCCCCTATCTTATCATCATCTCTGCCTTTATATATTATTCCAGCCTTATCAATGAAATAGTGATAACCCATTCCAGCCCAACCATTTTTTAAATGAAGTGTATGAATATTTTGTATTTCTATATTTTGAACAGAATGATGTATATATATAGTATTAGGTATATTTCCACCCTCAAGTTCTCCACTCCACTCAAACTCATTTTCTACTACTTTAAGCTCTTTATAAATATTATCTACCGCATCACTTGTAATATCTATCCCATAAGTATTTTTACTTTTTCTAATTGTAGCAGCTTTTTCATTACTTCGGACTATACTCATATTTCTTATATTGAATCCTAGTATTATACCACTAAAAATTATAATACCTAATACACACCATCTTATAATATTCTGCTTTCCCTTATTTAATTTAAATTTCATTTTACCCCCAATTATAGCTCAATTTCCATTCCATCAAATGCAAATTCTAATTCGTCATTATATTCTTTTTCTAATCTCTTATAATCATCATAACTAAGCTTCCACTCTTCCTCTAAATGCGTAACAATAACTCTTTTTATTCCTAAATCTTTTTTTATTTTTAATATCTCGCTTCCTGTATGTAACTCACTATATAAAACTGTATCAGTACCAAAAATCTTATCATTAGTCTTAAATGAATCTGGATAAAATGCACCTATTATAAGTAAATCTGCATCTCTTAATCCATCATCATATGGTATAGGTTTTATATCACAAGGTGCATATATAACTTTCTTATCATTTTTTTTAAAACAAAATACAGTTGCTGTTATATCACTTTTCACTTCATATAACTTTATTTCTAATTCCCCTACTTTAAACCTTTCCCCTACTGAAAACTTACACAACTTCTTTCCCTCATAATAATCAAAATAAGAACCAAACATATTTTTTATCGCTCTTATTTCTGCTTCTACTCCACTAAGTCCCATTATATTTATTGGATTTTTAGCACCAGTTCTAAGCCATGATGAATCATGTAACTGTTCTATAACCCTCATCCCCATTGTATGGTCAGGGTCCCAATGTGAAAACATTATATTTTCTACACTTACTATATTTTCTCTATTAAGTTGATATACAATATCCTCTGATGTATCTATAAGCAATTTTTCATCTTCAAAAAATATAGAAGAACCTGTCCTTTTATATGGTTCACCTTTTAATCTAGCTTCCTTGCAAATATTACAATCACATGTAGGTCTTGGAAGTGCTCTACATCCTCCTGAACCAAGTATTTTAATTTTCATATTGTAGCCCTCCTATATTCTTACAATTATAGCTTACCAAAATTCAGTCTAATTGTAAAAATATATGAAAAAAAAGAGTATAAACTGTAACCAGCTTATACTCTTCTTTGATATTCAATTAATTATTTCCTTCTACTCATAGACTGCCTATGAGTTCTTCATAACAACCCCAGCAGTTATATTAACAATCTTCTCAAATGAATCTACTGAATTTTCAAATGCTTGGTATAAATCTTTCCATTTTATAATATCTAAAATGTCAGAATTCTTATCTCTAAATAACTTTCCAACTGCATCTCTAAACAATTCATCAGCTTCATTCTCTATTCTGTTAACCTCTATAACTTTTGAATTAATAATTTTTTTCTCTTTGCTTTTAGCCATATTCGGTAATACATCCATAAGTTCTAAAACTTTTTCTGCTGCCTTAACAATAAAATCACCAAACTGCTTAGCTTCCTCCGTACATTCTTTAACATTAAACATTACAAATGTATTCATAATAGAATCATTACAATCAATACAATCATCCATTTTTTTAGTAATTGCAAAAATATCTTCTCTATCAATTGGAGTTACATAAGCATTATTAAGCTTTTCTATAACTTCATGAACTATTTTATCACCTTTATGCTCTAAGCTTTCCATCTCTTTTATAAAAACAGAGTCATTTTCCATAGTATTTAAAAATTTCCTTAAAAGTTTAGCACCATCTAGCACATTTTCTGCTTGAGCTCTAAACAATTTATAAAACTTATCTTCTTTTGTATCTTTATTAAACAAAATTTCATCTCCTTGAAGTTATCAATTTAATATTATATACCTAACATAAATTCTAAATAAGATTAAATTTTAAATAGTATGAAAGTTTATAATTTTATTTTAAATAAGTGTTTTTAATATAACTTAATTCTTAGTATTATATAATATTTTAAACATATTTTTTATTTTTCTATTAACCGACTTTACAAATAACCTACATTTGCAAGTACTTAAACCTAATATTATTCTATAAACTAGAATAATATTTTAGCTATAAATTGTCCTATTACAACACCAACTAAACTTAAAACTAAGTTAAGTCCAATATTTAATGACCCAAGTCCAATACTTCCATGTGAGAAAATTGTCATTGTTTCAAATGAGAATGTTGAGAAAGTAGTTAACCCACCCATCATTCCTGTTGTTAAGAATGTTCTTGCTGTTGGAGATATAAAGTTTGTTCTTGAACTTGTCTCCATGAAGAATCCTATTAAAATTGCTCCAAGTATATTAACTATCAATGTTCCGAATGGGAATCCTGCTCCAATTCCCTTAGTTGCCCAAAGTGAAATAAGGTATCTTAATGCTGCCCCTATAAAACCTCCACAACCTACTACAAGTACTAATAATGATCTTTCCATATTATATATTCTCCTATCTACTCTAAAAGTTTTTTTACCTAAATATAAAAACTAAGAATTAAGTTGTTACCTTATCTTTAGCCCTACACCATTTTACAATAAGGAATAATATGTAGGAGTCATTAGCATTTCTGCGGTTAAAGGTTGACTCCATAACCAAAATTTATAAACTATCTCTGTCTTAATCTTAGAACATTATAATAAATTTTTATTACAATTTCGTGTCTAAAATCACTATTTATAGATAAATTAATATATATATTATTATATCTAATTTAAACATAACCATAGTATTTCCTAATATTTATGCATAATACTCAAAACTTTACCGATATTAATTATTATTTACTAATAATTATGTATATTTTTTTATTTTTGTGTTATACTAATTATATTATTTACTTTTAACTAAGTAAAAATCGTTTTTAAAAAGGAGAATTGTTTTATGGAAGAAAATATTATATGTTATTGCTTAAACATAAGCGAGGCAGATATAGTGAAAGCTATTAATGAAGGTGCTAAAACTTTAGAAGCAGTTCAAGATGTTACAGGAGCTGGAACAGCTTGTGGAGCTTGTATTGGTGATATCGAAGAATTAATTGAAAAACACACAAAATAATTTATAGAAAAAGGACTATATAATCCTCAAGTATTTTTATACTTAGGATAATATAGTCCTTTTATTTTTTTATTTTATTACTGATTTATATTTTTCATCTTGTGTTTCAACAAGTATATTTTCTGTTGTAAAATAGTACTCTTGTACAAGTTCACTACTTTGTCTATTCAAATCCTCTACCTTAAGAGTTTCTCCAAGACTTGCTTTAATCAAATTATTTTCTTCATTTACAAAATAAAATAAATTCTTATTTTTATCATCTGACATAAAATCACGCTTTAAATTAAAAGCTTTTACATTAGATACCTTAGTAATACTTTTATTAGAATATACTATATATATATTGTTATCATCATCACTATTTGTAACAATCAAACTCTCTCTTGCACTACAAAAGCTTTCTACTGAGAAGTCAGTTATTTTAAACCTAGTTTTATCAAGTAAATCAATACCATATAGTTTATATCCATCATTTGTATTTTGATAATATAATATATTATCAGCAATAATAAACTTTGCTCCCCTATCTTGTGTTACAGCTTTATTTATTTTACCATCATAACTTGTAAAATATATCTTTTCTCCATCCTCTTCATTTATATAAAATAACCCCTCTTTTACTGCTACTAAATCCCTACTTTTATAGTTATTAAGCTTTTCACTTTTTATATTTTCATCAAATTTATCACTTTCAAAAAAATATATTTTCCCATTATCTTGTGAGTTAGAATAATATATTTTTCCATCACCTTCTATTAAATACTTACCTGAAAGCATTGAAACTTCTGATTTTTTTGTATCTTTCTTTTCACTTCTATATATTCTATTATTATCATCTATTGAAGAATAAAAAAAATCTGTTTGTGTTTCCACTATCTTAGATGAGTAATTACTTTGATTTCTTGCATATGTAAAAATTTCTTCTTCCTTTTTAGCCTCTTCCTGATTATCTTCTTCAACTTTTATATAACTATTAACCTTTATGTTCTTATCTACTTTTTCATCTTTTTTAGGTTCATCTGAACACCCCATAAGAAAAATCGACATTATTATTGGTAAAACCACTATACTTTTCTTCATTTATCCACCTCTATATTTAAGCTTCTTATATTATCGTATGTTCTTTAGATAATCTTAAATATAAAAAAAGATGCTAATTTCTTAGCACCCATATTTCTTATCTATATAAAGTATTTAATGTATTTTCTACATCTTCTTTTGTAAATGTACTATATAGTTTAAACTCATCTACACTACTTGTATCTTCTATTTTAGAAAGTCTAATAGCTAAACT
>NZ_CAMQRY010000128.1 GCF_947036855.1 uncultured Clostridium sp. | reverse complement strand
TCTGTTTGTCCCATAAGCTCACCAACAAAGTTTGATTTATTAGTTATTACAAGTTTATTCTCCTGTATAACACCAAGTCCATATAATATTGATGAAAGTGATTGTGCCACAGTTGTTTTTCCTGTACCAGGATTTCCAAGGAACACATAGTTTTTATTTAAACTTGAAACTTTAAGCCCAAGTTCTTTTCTTTTAACTAAGAATTTCATATTCTTAACTAGATTTTCCATTTCATCTTTAACACTCTGAAGGCCTATCATTGAATTTAATGTATCTTGTCCACTCACTGCCTCTGAATCTATCTCACCTTGAGTAACCTGTATATCACTTGTTGTGAAATGATTATTTTTAAAATCTCTAATGCTTTCAATCTCAGCATTATAAGCTGACAATATAGCTTCTTTTGTCATAATACTAGCCTCTGGTTCTTTTATTCCATTATCACTATCTATGTAATTAATTTTATTAAATCTATAAATACTATTTATATCCTCTACTTTAGATACTGTATATTTATCAAAAGTTCCAAACTTCTTTCCATTATCCCACTCACCAATTTCAAGAACTGAAACATCTAAATCAAATATAACTTCTGAACACACTCCATGTTTTATATTCTTTGATATATTACCTTTCTCTAAAGCTGAATCATCTCCATCTTTTTTATAAATTAAATATTTACCATCAAGTTTTGAATCTTTAACATCTGATATTATTTGAATATATTTTTCTTTATCTGTTCTTGATAACTTAAGCTTAACTACTTCACCAATTTTATTAAACTTTAATTTTAAACGTTCTCTAAATTCACTATCTTTATCTACGCTTCTCTCTTCAATATAGTTAAAACTACTTAAAATACCACTACTTGCTTCAAAAGTAAGTTTCTTCTTTGAACCATATTTTATATAACTCTCACCATCTAAAATAGCATTATTACATACTAGCTTAAAATCTAAATACATTTGTGAATCAATAGCTCTAGCTTCAGTAATCCTAACCATATTCTCATCTATGTAATCACTTAATATATCTTTATTTAAGAATTGTAAATTTACACTTAGCAAATCATTAACTGATACTTTCTCTCTCTGAATCTCTGCTAAAGTCATTGATTTATTTATATTTTTTAGAATTCTTGGAAGTTTTGCTTGTCCTTTACCTTCTACTAAATATAAATTATTTTCTCTATAACTAAAGTTAACCTTACTACTATAAAGATTAAAACTATATCTTATATCACTTCTATCATATTCTTTAATATCAACCATTACATTTCTATTTCCAAGATTATTATTATCATATATATAAGCCTTCACGAAATTATTATCACTATATCTTTCATATAATCTTACAACTTCATTTCTATTATCATAATAAATTATATAAATTCCATCTGGAATTTCACAAAAATCATCTGTTGCAAAATCAAATGAAAAACTATTATTTATCCCATCAATAATTAAAGTTTCATTTTCAAGTCTTGGAACTATCACACCATCTAAATTTTCTTTTTTAAATAGTAAAATTTCATTTCCTTCTATACTTTTACTATCAAAAATCAATTTATATTCTTCCCCAAAAACATTTATATTATTTTCTTTTATCATAAGCTTATTATCTATTAAACTTTTTAATTCCATATTTACATCTCCATTTTCAATCATTAATCAATAATAATTATTTGTTAATAATAATTTAACATAAAATCATTAAGTTTTCAATAGGATAATAAAAAAACTGTTGATAATTATAAATTATCAACAGTCATGCAAACTAATAAACTTGCTTTAATAGTCTTTTCATTACATCATTAAGTTTTAATTCTCCAATTCTTTCTGGGCAACTTGCCACAACAAGTTTAACAACTTTTTCAAGTTCATAAATTGTATATGCTCTAACATCCATAAAAGCATAATCTGGCATTAAATCAGCAAGTGCTTCTCCAAGCTCATCAGCTGCATTTAAATATGTATCAAATAAATCATCCTCTGACATTTCACTTGTATCAATATTGCTATCATCTAAAGCTTTCTTTAAAACCTCAAGACTTATCTCTAACTCAAAAGCTACCACATCTTCTCTTTTTGTAGCATTACTTAGATCTGTTACAACCTTAAAGCTAGTATTTTTTTCTATATTTCCTCTTAATTCATCTGTGTCTATTACTTCTCTAATAAAATTAACGTACATTTTATTCCTCCTAATAATCCGAGTTCCATATCATTTTAAAACTTATATAATAATATGTCTACTATTATATATAGAAAATATAGCTTATATATTTTTTACTCAGAAATTTTTTTAAATGATTCACTAAATTTCTATTCTTTTTTAACAGAAATAAATGTTAAAATATATAATATGGATATATTCTAAATATTGGAGGTATTTTATGAGTGATACTTTAAACAACTCAAATTCTGATAATGACACAACTTCTAATTTAAATAAAGAAGTTATTTCATTACAATCACTTAGGGATTTAAAAGCTAGAATTGAATCTAATGGTATAAATATAACAATCCAAAATGAAATAGATATGCTAACTTTAACAAGTTACGATAATATAGAGCTTCAAAAACTGAAAACTGAAATTTTAAATATATACAATTCTCTTGAAAAAAATGCTAGAACCTTTCTTAGTTTTACTTATTCAAATATTTCTGAAAAGCAAAAAGCTGAATATGAATATAGAGAAATTATAAAAATAAAAGATTTAGCACAAAATCCTACTAATAATCTTGAAACAAGAAAAAATATATTAAATAGAATAAATACAATGTCCTATTCTGTTAAAAATATAGGCTCAACTCTTTATGATATTGATATAGCTTGTAAAACTTATAATGGGCAAATCTATAAATCACTTAATGATGTATCAAGTGCTATGCATGAGGGAACTTTGCTTGATGAATTTATAAAAATTGATGAAATCCTAAATGAAACTAGAGAAGTTTCTGCAATTATGAATATAAAAAATAAATTTAAAAATATAAAAAGCCATAATTACTCTAATGTAAATATAAAAAAGAGAATTTCTAGTATCTCATTTAAGTTATCTGAAATAGAAAGAGAACTTAAGCACTATGATGGAAAACACTATACATCTCTTGAGCTTGTTAAAGAAGCACAAGATGAAATGTATTATATAGAATCAGAAGCTTTTAAATTTGACTTACTTTCAAAAGATGGACTTCAATTTTTCTTAGAACTTATGAGCCTTAGAGAATTTAAAAGTGAATCTGGAAAAGAAACTATAGAAAAATATAGATATGAATTTTTAATGCTTGAAGATAAAGAAGATGAAAAAGTTATTAAACAAGATAAAGTAAGTATTAAAAAGAGGAAGAAGATTAAATTTAAAATTGCTGCTATAACTCAAGTTGCTACACTTGGCTTCCTTTTATATAGTCCATTTACTATTAACTCTATATTTAAATTAGAACTTGGACTTTTTCCACCTGCATTACTTATATTTATAGTTTCACTTCCTATATGTAGTGGTTATATGATTTACTATAAAATATCTAATGGTGTAGATTCTATTAAAAATAAATACTTCTCAAAGAAAAATAAAAATGAAGATTAACTGCTAAAAGGGATAAACTTAACACTAAGTTTATCCCTTTACTTACTAAGTAAATCTAATTAAAATCATTTATAACGGATTTATCTTTTAAATTAAGCTTTCTATTAACTTCTTTAAAAACTTTATTCCCTCTATATGCTGCATACCCAGCACTCACAAATAAAATAGTAGCTATCAAAACCCCTGTTGCACCACCAATAGCTTTCCATAAAGTTATCCCTGCTACAACAAAGCTTACAACCGTTCTAAGATATGATAAATAAGTTCTTTCATTCGCAAGTGATGTTCTATCAAGTGCTAAATGATCTCTAAGTATCATATCTTCACCAAATTTTTCATAAGAATTATATCCTTCTTTTCTCAATTTAATACCCTCCTTAAATTCTCCTTTGTACCTTAAATAAAAGTCCCCACTTTATCTAAATTCTTTAGTTATATATTAAAATGTTATCTCATAAATTATTCCAAGTCAATAATTCCCATTAAATTTATTTTAACGTTTTCATTTTATGTAAATTAATATACTTTTTCATAGTTTTATAACTAAAAAAGCAGCTTAGTTATAAAACTAAACTGCTTGTACATTATTGATATATTTTAAGCGCTGTACTTTTTCTTTTTGTCTTTGTAAGCACTACTGAAACCTTATCTACTATCACTATTAATAATCCAAGTCCTATAAATGCTGGTATTAATAAGTGGATTAAGTTTTGAACTAAACCACCAACTGTTAATACATTCATATTTAAGAATGGATATGGATAGACATGTATTATCTCTCCAATTCCTATTGCATAGAATAAGTATAATATTGGTGCTATAATCCACATCCAAACATACTTAAATTTAAATATTCCTTTTTTAGCAAATAAGAAATAATCAAGTAAAAATGCAAGTGGTGAGAATCCATGTAATGTATACTCTTCTAATTTTACTCTTCCATGTGCATGCCATGCAGCATTTAATACTAGGAAGAATACAAGTCCTGCAACCCATATGTATAAAAGAATTGCCCCTCTTACTGAATCTTTATTTAAGAACTTTATTTTCTTTTTGAAAAATACCTTATTAAAATACCAAATCATAACTGATATGTTACTAAGCTCTGTAAAGTATGATATGTACCCTAAGCATCTGCCCCATATAGTTGGGATTAATGTTGCTGTTAATTGATCATATAATGATAATGCAAGTGCTGCAAAAATTATTAAACCAACTATAGCTCTATACGAATTTTTAATTTTATTCATTTAACTAAACTCTCCTCTATATTCATCCTTTGTTAACAATGCATTCATATAGAATAAAGTACTTTCATTTGATTGTCAAACAAAACAGGGAATATTTGTTATTTCTCCCCTTTATTATTTTATCAAATTCATAATTATTACTATTTTTTATTTTAGTAATTTATTTAATTATTACTATTTTCTTCATCTTTTTTCATCATATTATCAATATTATAGTGAATTTAATAGTAAAATGTTTAAACTTAATCTATATCTATATTAGTTCACAAATATAGACATCTGCATTTTTATTAAAAAAATATTATAATTTAGAGTACATTTTTTTATTTTTTTGATATATATTATTAATATTTGATTTTATTTTCAATAAATTTTGTAATGTCAAATTAACTTAAATTTGCTTAGTTCTGATAACTAAGCCTGCAATTATAAAATAATTAACTATAAAAGGAGATTTTAAGGCTATGAAAAAGAAAAAAATATTAACTACCTTAGCTGTAATCAGTACCGTTGTAGGTAGTTCTGCTGCTCATCATAGTACTCCCACTTATTCTAATGGAAATAAAGTTGGTAAAAATAATAATATAGAAGATATTACACTTCTTGCATCACAAAATAAAATTGGAATTGTAGCTAACACTAGTTTTCTACATTTTAGAAGCGGTCCAACAACTAATGATGCTATAATAAAAACTTTAAACTCTAATCAAAAAATGATTATACTTGGAACCTCTGGTGATTGGTATAAGGTTAATATAAATGGAACTATTGGTTATGTTTATTCTTCATATGTAGATATTCAAAATCAAACTGTAAGTTCTAATGATAACGTGGCTACTACCCTTGGTAGTGGACAACTTATTAATACTACATTCCTTCACCTTAGAGATTCTAATTCTATATATTCAGATATTATTGAAACATTGAATACTAGTAGTAATATTAAAGTTTTAGCTAAAGATGGAAATTGGTTTAAAGTTCAAGTTGGAAATTCAATAGGATATGTTTATTCTTATTACATAAAACTTTCACCTACTACTAATATAGTAGCCCCTCCAACAACTCATTCAAATAATACTTCTCAAATAAAAAGTACAAGTAATTCTACTTTTTTAGGTACAGGACACCTTATTAATACTACTTTTTTACATTTTAGAACTGAAGCTAATTTAGAATGTAATATAATATCAACATTAAATACTAGTAGTAATATTAAGGTTATTAAAAGACTTGGTTCTTGGTTTGAAGTAGAAGTTAATGGACAAACTGGTTATGTTTATAGCTACTATGTTAGTGTGTCTACACCTAAGGTAAAAACTACTCCAATTACTCCAAAGCCTAAAACTCCAAGTGTAACTACTAAAGGTAT
>NZ_CAMQRY010000127.1 GCF_947036855.1 uncultured Clostridium sp. | reverse complement strand
AAAAAAGCAGAAGAAACTAGAAAAAATAATGAAAAAAAGGCAAAAGAAGATAGAGAAAAATTAGAGAAAGAAAGGCAAGAAAAGCTTGAAAAAGATGAGAAACAAAAAGTAGAAGATGAAAAGAAAAATTCTAATGATGATATAAAAGAAAAAGTTGATAAAATGAAAAAAAGAGAAAATACGAGTGTTGATGAAAAAGATATTATCATAGAAGCAAGCTTTACTGTTGATGAATCAGAAAAAGTTGAGCATATTCATCATAGAAATATAATTGAAGAACAAGTTGATGAAATTCTAGATGAAATAATTGCATCTAAAATAGAAGAACTTATGAAAGGCATAAAAGAAGATATTAAAAATAAACTTAGAGAAAATAATATAATTTAGGAGGGCTTTATGAATAAAATAGATTTAGAAAATATAGATTTGGAGAATATATGTATAGAAAAAGATATCATGATTAGTATTACAAAAGAACTTGGAAGTAAAGTTTCTAAAATTCTTCAAAAAAATTATATTAAAGATGTAGATAATAGAGAAGAAAAAATAGCGAAGGGTATAAGTGATATTGAGATTAAAAAAGCAATAATATTAGAGAGTAGGAGGTGAGTGAAGTGGCTAATATTTTAAACTTACTTATTCTTGGAAAAACAGGGGCAGGAAAAAGTTCATTAGTTAACTATATATGTGATAAGGAAGTTGCAAGTGTTTCAGCAGGTGGTATAGGGTCAAAAGAGAGCATTGAAAGATATGAGTATAAATATAATCAGACAAGCATAAATTTATATGATACTAAGGGTATAGAAGAGTTAGAGTTATCAGAAAAACCTAGGTTAGCATTATTTGAATTGAGCAAAGAAAAAGCAGGGTTTGATATGATTATATATTGTATTAATACTGGAGTTAAAAAAGTTTCAACAAAGGAAATTAAGAAGATACTTGAAATACGAAGGAATAATAAAAATCTAATTTTAGTTATAACAGCAGATGATATTACAAAGGGAAATGATAATAACGTATTTAATCAGATGCATGTAATTGGATTTACAGATGGTGAAATTATAAAAGTTAATTCAGAAAATAAAGTATATATAACTGGTGAAAAAAGTATAAGTTATGGGAAAGAAGATTTTTTTCATGCAATTAGGAAGAAAGTAAGTAATAAAATATTTACTTCAATAGAAAAAGAAATTACTGTTAATGTATCTAGGAAGGCTACTACATGGAAACTTAGATGTAAGAATGAACTTAATAGTAATAAAAAGTTATTTATAAGTAAGGATAAAAGAAGAACAGAAACTGAACTTGTTGATGATTTTAATCAATATTTAAAAGAAGTTGAAAATTCGCTTAATGAAGAGATTAAAGATATATTAATGAAGATGTATTTAAAATATAAAATTTTATATGGAGAAGATACAAAAGAAGCTTTAGAAAAAATAAATATAAACTCAGGATTATATTTACCAGATAAGAATAAAAGAACTTATAATTTTGCAGTGTTAGATAAAGTTGAGAAACAATTAGAAAAGTATTGGCTAGATGAAGTAGAGAATATAATAAAAGAGATAGGAAAGTAAATATAAGGAACTGCTAATAAGGGTTCTTACCAAAAGGTGAGAAAGAACCTTAATTAAGGTAGTTCCTTATTTATTGATTATCTATTAGTTTTTTATTAAGATAAGTTAATATATAAGACTAAATAGTAAAAATTTGTTAAAATTAACTTTAGAAATGTATGTTTAAGGGGGAGATTTAAATTAGAGGTAATAGACAAGAGCGAAATGAAAAAGCTCCGAAAAATAAAAAGAAAATGATAATAATTGGTGTGTTTTTAACTATGTTAGCACTTATTATAGGAGGAGTTCTTTATGTATCATCAGTTTTAGGTAGCTATGTTAAACTAGAAGTAGATGAAAGTAAACTTGCTATAAGTGAAAATTTAACAGAAGAACAAAAAAATATAAGAAATATAGCTTTATTTGGAGTTGATTCACAAAATGGTACACAGGGACGTTCAGATTCTATAATGATTTTAACTTTAGATGAAACACATAATAAGGTTAAACTTACATCTATAATGAGAGATTCTTATGTTGATATAAATGGTAAAATGGATAAAATAAACCATGCATATGCATTTGGAGGACCAGAACTTGCGATTAAAACTTTAAATCAAAATTTTGGACTTAATATAAAAGACTATATAAGTGTAAACTTTAAATCACTTTCAGCTATAATTGATGTTTTAGGTGGAATACAAATAAACGTAACAGGTGAGGAAGTTTCACATTTAACAGGAATTTCGAGTGTTGGAGTACATACATTAAATGGTGCCCAAACTCTTGAATATGCAAGAATAAGATATGCATCAGGTGGAGATTACCAGAGAACACAAAGACAAAGAAATATAATGGAATCAATGTATGAGAGTTTTAGATATAAAGGTGTAGCTGACTATCCAGAACTTGTAACATCATTCCTTCCACATGTAACAACAAATATGGATGTTACAGATATGCTTGGTATAGGAACAGAATATGCAAGTGTAATGAGTGCTGGACTTGAGCAAGAAAGATTCCCAAGAGATGGTGAAGGAACAGGAACAACAATAGGTGGCCTTTATTATCTGAAATATGATTTAGATATAGCAGGAGAAGCTATGAGAAACTTCATATTTGAGGATGTAAGAGAATCTTTTAAGAAAAATTAATATTAAAATAAAAAAGAGATATCGGTTGATTAAACTGATATCTCTTTTTTGCATCTATGTATTTATAATAAGTACATTAAATGATTTGTATTTTATCCTTTAAAAAAGAAAAATCTCTTTTATGAATCCAACCACGAGAGTTTATATTATTATCAGAATCAAGATGTACATAAAGCCAAATTTCATTAGCAATAACACATTCTTCAAATATAGGGATATCACAAACCTCTATGATTTTAGCAACTGATTTGCTTTTATCAATAGGAGTTAAGTATACAAAAACATTTTGTTTAGTTATACCAGAAGAAAATGATGGATTGACATATTTTATTTTAAGTTTTTTAAAGCTTTCAATACTAGGAGAAACTTTAGATTTTAAAGAGTTGTACTGATTGCTGAGTAGACGATATTGCTTCCTAACTTCTCTAGCTTTACTATCAAAATAAAAAAATGTAAAAGCAGTGCAGATAATAAGAGCTAAACATAGAAGAACTAAAAAAACAGTCATATTGAGGACCTCCTAAAAAATATTTCTATAATAATTATATTTATAAAAAATGATTATAATAACTAAAATACTAAGTATAATAATTGAAATTAAATCAAAAAATAGTAGTAATAATAGAAAGAAGAGGTAGACTCGTGAATCATATAGAAGTATTTTTCAATAATATTTTAAAGTTATCATTTAAACAAATATTATTAGCAGCAATAGTAGTTTTAATTTTTATAAGTATTAATAAACTTGTGATAGATAGAATAATAAAAATAGTTAGTAAAATATTATCAAAAAATAAAACTAGATTTGATGATAATATAGTGAATGCAATTGGGAAACCTTTAAAATTTTTAGTTGGTGGCTTCGGTATTTATCTTGCTTTAATTATTATTAAAATAGATAGAATGCCGAGTGATATGTTATCTAGTGCAAAATTTTTGAAAATAATAATAGTTTTAACTATAAGTATGTTTTTATATAATCTAACACTTGAAAACACTGTTTTTAATCATGAAGCAGTAGAAGATGGTGGAGATAAAAAAGTAGTATTTCCATTTGTAGCAATAATAATAAGAGTAATAATAGTAATAATAGCAGTAATTACTATAGCTCATGAATTTGGACTAACAGGATTTTTAACAGGACTTGGAATAAGTGGTGTAGTGGTAGCTTTTGCAGCACAAGATACTTGCTCTAATTTATTTGGAGGAATGATGATAGTTTTAGATAAGCCATTTGCCCTTGGGGATTGGGTAAAAGCACATGAAGCAGAAGGGATAGTTGAAGAAATAACTTTTAGAAGTACGAGAATTAGAACTTTTTGCAAATCACTCGTAACAGTTCCAAACTCTAAACTAACAAGTAATAATATAATAAATTATAGTAAAAGAGATTGCTGGAGAATAACTTTTACTATTACAGTAGATTTAAATACAAAAGTTAAGAAACTTGAGAAAATATTAGATGGTGTAGAAATAGCTATAAAATCTATAGAAGAAGTTAAAACAGAGCTTATAATAGTTAAACTTACTGATATAACACCGGTAGGATATGTTGTTTTCACATACTTCTATATAGATTTAGTTGGATTTATGAGATATGAAGAAATCAAAGAAGAAATTAATATGGCTATAATATCTATATTTGAACATTATGATGTAAAATTTGCATATTCAGTTATGGGAAATAAAGGGGAATGAATTTTAGAGTGATATATCTATGTATATACTGATGAAAAGTGAATAAATATTCTGTTTTACTTTAAAAAAACATGATATTTGCATATAAAATTATATGTCTAAAATATGAATTTTTGAAAAAATGAAAAGTTATAATGTAAAGTTTAACCAGTTTAAATTTTATATTATAACTTTTTTGTGGCTTATATACTAATTTTAAGATGAAATAGACAAAAAATAAAAATAAAATTGAAAAAACATGTAGTTCACTAAAAGTTAACAAATTAAAACGATTTTCAAAGAAAATAGATAGTGAATAAATATAATTTTGATGTTAAAATAAATGTAAATTAATTACAAAAA
The DNA here is from genome assembly GCF_947036855.1 of uncultured Clostridium sp. GTDB lineage: Bacteria > Bacillota > Clostridia > Clostridiales > Clostridiaceae > Sarcina. Next base: position 1,593 of record NZ_CAMQRY010000127.1, on the reverse strand, counting down.
TAACTTTTAAAAGGGAAAAGCTGTTTTTGAAAAAAAATATTTTTATTTTGAAAGGAAAATGAAATTTGAATAAAATATAGGGGGAATATACATTTTGAAATTTAGAAAAGTGAAGAGAAAAATAGCATTAGTTTTAGCTACGTTATTAAGTACAAATTTAATTTGGTCAAATATAACGGAAGTTCAAGCAGAAGAATCAGAAAAGAAAAGACCAGAAATAATAAAAAGTTTAGGTGATTATAAAACGTATAATGCAGTAGTATGGGGAAATCATACAGCATCTCAAGCAGATGTAGAAGGTAGATTGGCTATAAAAGGGGATTTGAATGCGCCAACTGAGAGAATGTCATTTGATATTGGAGCAGCATATAAAGAAAATAGTGTTGCAATAGGACATCCTATAATAGATTATTCAGTACCGGTTTTATTATTAGGTGGTAAAATTATAGATAATGGTATTGTAACAAGTGTAGAACATGGAGAGGAAAATAAGCAAAGATTTACAAGAATAGCATCAGGTTTTGCAGGTATCACAAAAAATGTTACGGATAAAGAAAAGCTAATTAAAGAAGGCCATTATTATAAAGGAGATTTTTTAGTTGAAGATGATGAGGTTAATCAACTCTTTGAAGAGATTAAAAATGAAATAAATGAAAAAATTAAAATTGTGGAGAATTTAAAAGTAAATGAAAATTCTCAGATAAATGGACATTTAGGTATTACAAGTACTACGAATACTAAAGTTTTAACAAATACTGAAAAAGGAACTAATGAATTATTTGAAATAAAAGGAGAATATGGTAGTTTTAAGTTGCCGATATTAGGGGAAGAGGATAGGCTTATAATATATTCTAATGCTAAAAGCGTAAATTTTAGAGATCAAATATATTATGGAGATAAACAAATTTCAACAACAATAGAGAAAGAATTAGTTAGAGAGTTAGCTCCAAAAATATTATGGGTATTTCCTAATGCTAAAGAGGTAATAGCGGTTCAAAAAGAGATTCCTGGAACTATAATAGCTCCTAATGCTATAACTAATATTCATGGTGGGTCTATAAATGGACAAGTATATACAAAAAATTTAAACCAAATTCCAGGAAAAGATGGAGTTGGGTTTGGAGCCGAAGTTCATAATTTTGTGTTTGATTGGGATCTATTTGATGAATTAACGCCTCCAGAAGTTGTAAAAGGTTCATTTGAATTAACAAAAGTAGCAGAGGGGACATTGGAAGGTTTATCTAAAGCTATATTTGAGATAAGAAAACCAGATGGAACAATAATAGAAAAAGAAACAGATGAGAATGGGAAAATACTATTAAATGATTTAGAGTTAGGAGTTTATGGATATAGAGAAAAGACACCACCTGAAGGATATGAAATAATTAGGCCAGAAGGGGCTAATGTTGATGGATGGAAAAAGTTTATGATAACAGAAGAGCATAAACAAAGTCCATATTCTGAAATAGTTGAGAATAAAGAGATAGAAAAGCCGATACCACCAACACCAATTAATGGATACTTAGAAATAATAAAGATAGATGCAGACGATGCTAAGAAATTCTTAGCTGGAGCTGAATTTACAGTATACAA
>NZ_CAMQRY010000126.1 GCF_947036855.1 uncultured Clostridium sp. | reverse complement strand
TGTAAACTTTAATTTTGAAATTTTATATGCTATAATTATTCGAATAAATTAATAGGTGAAATTTATTCAAATATAAGTAAATTAAAAGTGGATGTTTAAATAAATATTTGCCTAGGTTTTAAGTGTGTTTTAATAGAAATTTGATAGTATTGATTTAATTAGTATTTTATATTTAAAAGATAAGAATATATTTTGTTAAAGTTATTAAAGAAGTTAGCTTTAAAAGAAAAAACAGAGAATATTAGGGAGATATTTATTGAATATAAGAGGAGTTGGATACTTATATGAAATATGAGAGTAAAGAATTAAAGTTGGGTATTGAAGCAAATATATCCAAGCAATATTTAGCATTTAAGAGATGTGTGGATTTAATTATTAGTGTGATAGGTATTATTGTTACTCTACCAATAATTTTAGTTACTTGTATTTTAGTTTGTTTAGAAAGTAAAGGGAAACCTATTTATAAACAAAAAAGAGTTGGGATTGGAAATAAGGAATTTTATATATATAAAATAAGATCTATGGTAATTAATGCAGAGGTATCTGGAGCTAAATGGGCTGTGAAGAATGATGCTAGAGTTACTAGAATTGGGAAGTTTATAAGGATGACTAGGATTGATGAATTACCACAGTTTTTTAATATTTTAAAAGGTGATATGACAATTATAGGACCAAGACCAGAGCGTGAGATTTTTTATAAAGAATTTGAAAAAACTATACCTAATTTTAGAGATAGACTAGCTATAAAACCAGGACTTACAGGGTATGCACAGGTAAATGGTGGATATGAAATAGCACCTAAAGAAAAGTTAGAGTTAGATATATATTATATAAAAAATGTTGGTTTTAAACTTGATATTAAGATTTTATTTAAAACTGTACTTATTGTAGTTTCAGGACATGGAGCTAGATAGTGGTATTTAAAAAGATATAGGAGGTTAAGTTTAAATGAAAAAAATTGCTATATTAGTTCCATCACTTTCAGATGGAGGAGCAGAAAAAGTAGCAGCAAATCTATCTATAATATATGAAGAACTTGGATATGAAGTATATTTTATTTTATATGAAAATAGAGTTAGTTTTGATTATGAAGGTCAAATAATTGATTTGAATATAAAAGCAAGGTATGGTTTGAAGAAGATATTTAAGGATTATGAAATTTATAGAAAGCTTAAAAGTATTAAAAGAAAATATAAATTTGATTTTGTAATAAGTCATTTACCTAAGACGGATCTTATGAATTGTTTAACTAAGGGGAATGAAAAAGTTATTACAACTATACATAATAATATAGATGTAGATTATCCAACTTATATGAAGAGAATGCTTAAGTATATAATAAGAAAATCAGATTTAATAGCATCAGTTTCAAGAGTTGGAGAAGAGTATCTTTTAGAAAAGTATAGTGCTAAAAATGTTAAGACTATATACAATCCACAAATACTTAAGGATATAAAGGTAAAGTCTAAACTTGAAATAACTGAATTTTCAAATAGTAATTTTGAATGTGAAATTATAGCTAATGTTGGTAGGCTTAGTATGCAAAAAGGTCAGTGGCATCTTATAAGAGCTTTTAGTGAGATTTTAAAGACTAGACCAAATGCAAAGCTTGTTATAATTGGTAGAGGTGATTTAGAAGAAAGACTTAAAATTCTTGTGGAAAAGTTAGGTATTGAAAAAAATGTTATCTTTACAGGATTTAATAGTAATCCATATAAGTTTTTAAGTAGAACAGATTTATATGTTTCTACATCTATTCATGAAGGGTTACCAATGACATATATAGAAGCTATGTCGCTTGGAATACCTATAATTTCAACTGATTGTATATCGGGACCAAGAGAAATTATTGCACCTAATAAATTTGGTGAAGTAATGGATTATGATGAAATTCAAGAATATGGTGTACTTGTTTCAGATTTTGCAAGTATTGATACGATAGATAGTTTAGTGATTAGTAGTGAAGAAATAAACTTAGCAAATAGAATTAATAGTTTGCTTGATAACAAAGAAGTTTATAAGTCATTATCTGAAAAGGTAAAACAAAGAAGTTATGATTTTGATTATACAAATATTAAAAAGATATGGGAAAGAGAACTTAATATTTTAGGTGGTGAAAATTAAATGGATAAAATATTAGTTGTGGATTTATGTAATACATTATATAAGTCTAATACCACGCAGGACTTCTTTAGTTATGTATTTAAAGTAGATGAAAAATATAAAACTATAAAAAGAAAGAATTCTAACATAGGTTTTAAGGTTATAAATAAACTTAGTAACAAAATTTTAAAGTATGATATGAGTAGGGCTTTGATAACTAAAATATTGAAGAGTAAAACCAGCGTAGAAATAGAAAATTTAGTTAGTAACTTTATAGATGAGTTTTTAGAGAAGAAAAAAATAGAAAAAGTACATCAGCTAATATCTGATTATAAAAATCAAGGGTATAAGGTAATAATAATGTCAGCATCTTATGGATTTATAGTAAAAGAGATTGCTAAAAATCTAGATATAGATGGATATATTTCATCAGAGGCTGAAGTTATAAATGGAATCTTTACTGGAAAAGTAAGTAGTGATATTCTGTATACTAAATTTAGAGTTTTTAAGAAGAAATATTTAAATTATGAAGACCTAGTTATGATTACTGATAATGAAACAGATTATGATTTTGCTAAGCAAACAAAAAAATCATATATTGTTATAAATAATCATAATAAAAAGTTTTGGGAGAAGAAAAAAGAAGATAAATTTATATTTATGGAGGAATAACGAATGGGAAAATATATTATTCCATTCTTTTATACTTTTTACACTAGAACAAAAGGACTTGGAAAGAAAGTAGCATATTTATTTACATTTATAATACCTGTATTACTGTATGGGCTAACAAGTGCATATGAAAATGAATTTAGTTTCATAAAGGTTGGAATTGCTATTATTATTGGTCTAATTGGAACTATGTCAATTTATGAAATTGGGTATATTAGAAATGATGTATTTACAATAAAAAAAGAAAAAAAACCAACATTAAGGTTAGAAAGAAAAGAATTGGATTATGTTGAGAAAAATGTTCGGATAATATTAGGTGCAAAATATTTAATTAGTCTAATTAGTATAGGAATTATATTTTTACTAGGTTTTGATTATATACAATATATTATTGCATTAATACTCATAGAAATATTTTATTATATACATAATAATATAAGAGGTAAAAAATCAATTTTGAGTTTCTTTGTTCTAAGTACATTAAGATATATTACGCCACTTACTGTGATTCATACAAATATATGGATTACTGTATCGGTATTTATTTTAATGGTAACAGTTTCAAGGACTTTTGAAAAAGCAGCAGAGAAGAAGTTTAAAATAAGTATATTAGAATTTGTTGGGACATCTATAGACGTTAATATACTACGAGGTTTTTATTATTTGATAGTGCTTTTAGTTATATTAGCACAATATATGATGTTTAAAATACCTATGGTGTTTGTGACACTTAGTATATATTACTTTATTTATAGAGGGCTAATAGCTTGTGGCTATATAGTTAAGCAATTTAAAAAACATTAATGATAAAATAGAGTAATAGCTCTAATGAGAGGAAATGGAATAATATGAAGTTTTCAGTTTTGATGTCTGTTTATTATAAGGAGTCACCAAAGTTTCTTTATGAGGCTTTAGAGAGTATATTAACACAAACAGTAATGCCATCTGAAATAGTTTGTATAAAGGATGGTTTACTTACAGAGGGATTAGAAGCAGTTTTAAATGAATTTAGCACTAAATATGAGGACATGTTTAAATTTATAGGATTTGATGAAAATAAAGGGCTTGGATATGCCCTAAGAATTGGTGTTGAGGAATGTAGTTATGAAATTATAGCTAGAATGGATACTGATGATATTGCAAAGAAAGACAGATTTGAAAAGCAGCTAAATATTATAAATGAGCAAAATGTAGATATTGTAGGAAGTAACATCTTAGAGTTTGATGGAAATATAGATAATATAATTTCTAGGAGAGATGTTCCAAGTACATTTGAGGCAATAAAAGAATATGCAAAGAAAAGAAATCCTTTTAATCACATGACTGTAATGTATAAAAAAACAGCAGTTTTAAAAGCAGGTAATTATAAAGAGTTTTTATGGTTTGAAGATTATAATCTTTGGATAAGGATGATTGTTTCAGGAGCTAAAATGTATAATATTAATGAAGCGCTTGTATATGCAAGAACAGGTACAGCTATGTTTGAAAGACGTGGTGGATTAAAGTATGTCAAAAAAGAATATAGTATGCAAAAGGATATGCAAAGGCTAAAATTCATATCAAAATACAGATTTGTAATTAATGTTTTAGAAAGAGCAGTAATTAGAGTTATTCCAAATAAACTTAGGAAGCTTGTATACATGAAACTTTTGAGAAAATAAAATTAAGAATAGATTTATATTAGTGAAATAATAATGGAATGGTTTTTAAATGTAATATTAGTTTAACTGTAATCGTATTGTTGGAATTTATTATATGATATTTTGGTAGAATAATATGCAAGTCACTAAATTTACAAGTTAAATATTATATATTTAAGCTTAAAGAATCTGTAGATTTAAATATATAATTTAAATATTTTTAAATAAAGATTATAAGGAGATCATATTATGAGCAATATTGATAATACTCAATCATTTCCAGATGGATTAATTCCAGATGATAATGATAATAGAAGAAAAAAAAGAGATAATAAAAAAAAGTCTAAAGGAAAAGTTATAGGAATTATTATTGCAATAATAGTTTTATTATTTATAGGAGCTATTGGTGGTGGTTATTTTTATGTAACTCATTCATTAAATAAGCTAAATAGAGTACAACTTAATAATAAAGATTTAGGAATTGATACTCAGGTTGAGAGCCAACTTGATAAATTTAAGAATATTACTAATGTAGTTATTTTTGGTGTTGATGAGCCAACAGGAACTCCTGGAAGATCAGATACTATTATGATAGCAACAATAGATGGAAATAATGATACACTTAAATTAACATCTATAATGAGAGATTCTTATGTTAATATACCAGGTTATGGTATGAATAAAATAAATGCAGCTTATGCATTTGGCGGACCACAATTAGCATTAAAGACTATAAATGAGAATTATGGTATGAATTTAAAATATTATGTGACAGAAAACTTTACAACATTACCAAAACTTGTTAATATGATGGGGGGGATAACTGTAAAGCTTTCAGAAGCAGAAGTTAAAGCAATGAATGCACCGCAATGGCAGTTAAACCAAATATTCCACGCTGATGCAGCATATATTAAAACACCAGGAACACATTTATTAAATGGTATACAAGCAATGGCTTATGCTAGAATAAGAGATGGTGTTGGTGGAGATTATGCTAGAACATTTAGACAAAGAGCTATAATGCAACAGTTATATACAAAAATTAGAGCATTAAATGTAACTGAAGTACCAGGCGTTATTGATGGATTACTACCTACAATACAAACAAACCTTACTAATTCACAAATATTTAGTATGGGTGCAGATGTATTAAAAATGGGAACTCCACAGATAGAACAAGGAAGACTTCCATTAAATTCAGAAAGTCATGGTGAAATTATAAGTGGTCAATGGTATCTTGTATTTAACCAGCAAAAAACAAATCAAAGATTACATGACTTTATTTTTGAAAATAAAGCATTACCAAATACTGAGTATGATAATTAATATAAGGTATATTTAGAAAACTACAGATTAAATAAGTTAAATGATGAGGGAGTTTATTATGATGGAAAAAAAAATAAGAAAAGCTATTATACCAGCAGCAGGACTTGGAACAAGATTTTTACCAGCAACTAAATCACAACCTAAAGAGATGTTACCAATAGTTGATAAACCAACTATTCAATATATAATAGAGGAAGCAATAGCATCAGGAATTGAAGAAATACTTATTATAACTGGAAAAGGTAAAAAGTGTATTGAAGATCATTTTGATAAATCTTTAGAACTTGAAATACAACTTGAGAGATCAGGGAAAGATGAACTTTTAAAAATGGTTAGAGATATATCAGATATGGTTGATATTCATTTTATAAGACAAAAAGAACCAAAAGGACTTGGTCATGCTATAAGTTGTGCTAAAACATTTGTAGGAAATGAACCATTTGCAGTTCTTCTTGGAGATGATATTGTTTATAATGATGAACAGCCTTGTCTTGGACAATTAATTGAGTGTTTCAATGAGTATAATACAAGTATTCTTGGAGTTCAGGAAGTTGCGCATGAAGATGTTAATAAATATGGTATAGTTGATGGAGTTCATGTTGAAAATGGAGTTTATAAGGTTAGAAATCTTATAGAAAAACCAGCTATAGATGAAGCTCCAACTAATGTAGCTATTCTTGGGAGATATATAATAACACCTAAGATATTTGAAATATTAGAAAATACAAAGCC
>NZ_CAMQRY010000125.1 GCF_947036855.1 uncultured Clostridium sp. | reverse complement strand
TTTTTTAGCATAAATTTATATTTAATATGAAAATTATTATCAAAATTAATATTTTAAAAGTATCTATAATTTTAAAAACTATCTAAGCAATTCAAATATATAACTACTAAAACAAAGCTACATAATAATATTTAATTTTACGCACAAAAAAAACCTAGTTATAAAAACTAGGTTTTTGGCGGAAAATCAGGGATTTGAACCCTGGCGCCAGTTGCCCGACCTACACCCTTAGCAGGGGCGCCTCTTCAGCCACTTGAGTAATTCTCCAAGTTTTACCACTTTAAAAATGGTAAAAAAAATGTGGTGGAGAGAGTGGGATTTGAACCCACGGTACGCGTAAACGTACGCCGGTTTTCAAGACCGGTGCCTTAAGCCAGCTCGACCATCTCTCCGAACTACAAGGATTATTATATCAAGTAAATTTAAGATTGTCAACTATTTATAATATCTTTTTATTTTATTTTTTAAATTTATTAAATACAAGTAATATAGTATCTTCAAATTTATAAATCATTATAAAGCTACTCCTTATAAGATCACCTTATGATGTATTTTTTTAAATCTTGTATAAAGGTCCTATTACTATAACAAATATTAGAACTATTATATTTAAAAACATTCCAATACTCCATGGTATAAGAACTTTATAATTCTCTCCATTTTTTTTCATAGCAATTATTGATGCAATCATACCTAATATTGAAAATAAAAATCCTGCTAAAAATGATGTAAGAGCTCCCGCTATTCCAAGACCTCCAAATATGTATGCTAAATTTGTTGCAAGCTTCCTTTTTTTCTCCATAACTAAAACATTCCCCTTTTCTCTTTTGTTCAAACTCAAATGCGTATTTCACTTTAATTATATTATAAATTTATATATTTGAAAAACAAAAAAACCTAGTTATAAAAACTAGGTTTTGGCGGAAAATCAGGGATTTGAACCCTGGCGCCAGTTGCCCGACCTACACCCTTAGCAGGGGCGCCTCTTCAGCCACTTGAGTAATTCTCCAAGTTTTACCACTTTAAAAATGGTAAAAAAAATGTGGTGGAGAGAGTGGGATTTGAACCCACGGTACGCGTAAACGTACGCCGGTTTTCAAGACCGGTGCCTTAAGCCAGCTCGACCATCTCTCCAAGCTACAATAATTATTATACTAAGATATACTTGTTATGTCAATACTTTTAATTATATTTTTTCTTTTTTTTATAAAAATCTTTAAATGGCTTATTTACTACCTTAAAATTCAAATCTTTTTTATAAATAAATAGGAGCTACATCTGTAGCTCCTATTTATTATTTATTATTTATTTTAATATATTACATCTCATATAATGTATTAATTCTTCTGGCACTATAACTGTCCCATCTTCTTGTTGATAATTCTCAAGAAGTGCTGCAACAGCTCTACCAATCGCAACTCCTGACCCATTTATTGTGTGTATAAATTGAGGCTTATCAGTTGCTGTTTCTTTATATTTAATATTAGCTCTCATAGATTGGAATGTTTCAAAGTTTGAACAACTTGAAATTTCAACATATCTATTGTAACTTGGCATCCAAACCTCTATATCAAACTTAAGTGATGCTGTGAATCCTAAATCACCCTTGCATATTCTAACTACTCTGTAAGGAAGTCCAAGACCTTGTAATACTGACTCTGCATCAAGAACTAACTTATCAAGTTCTTCATAACTTTGCTCTGGCTTACAAAACTTAACAAGCTCAACTTTATGGAATTGATGTTGTCTTACAAGACCTCTAGTATCTCTTCCTGCTGAACCTATTTCAGATCTGAAACAAGCACTAAAAGCAACATGTTTTATTGGTAATTCAGCACCTGTAAAAGTTTCACCTCTATACATGTTCGTTACTGGAACTTCTGCTGTTGGTATCATAAAGAATCCATTGTCTACTTTAAAAGCATCATCTTCAAACTTAGGTAATTGACCTGTACAAGTCATACTTTCTCTATTAACCATATATGGAGGAAGTATTTCTGTATATCCATTATCAAATGTATGTTTATCTAAGAAATAGTTTATTAAAGCTCTCTCAAGTCTAGCTCCATTTCCTTTATATATAGTAAATCTTGAACCTGTTACTTTACCAGCTCTTTCAAAATCTAATAAATTTAAATCTATTCCTAAATCCCAATGTGCTTTTGGCTCAAAGTTAAATTTAGTAGGTACTCCCCAGGTTTTAATTTGAACATTATCTTCATCTGTATCACCTTCAGGTACTGATGGATGTGGGATATTAGGAATACTTAATAAAATAGTTTTTATTCTCTCATTTATTTCTGAAAGTTTTGCATCAAATCCTTTTATAGTTTCCCCTATCTCTTTCATCTCAGCCATTACAACAGCAACATCTTCACCAGCTTTTTTTCTTTTAGGTATTTCAGCAGAAACTTTATTTCTTTGATTTTTTAAAGCCTCCACTTTTACTAATATACTTCTTCTTTCTTCATCTAAAGTTATAAGTTCATCAATCACAGTAGGATTAAAATTTTCTCCTCTATTTTCTAAAAGAGTTTTAATTTCTTCTGGATTTTTTCTAATTCTTTTTAAATCTAACATTTTTCATTCTCCCTTTATAAATTTATTTATTATTACAAAAACAAACAATATTTGTGTGAAAACATCTTTTTTTGCACAAAAAAAAGAGTCTCCTATCCCCATAGAAAGGGACGAAAGACTCCGCGTTGCCACCCTAATTGATAAGTTATATGCATTTCTAACTTATCCACTTTAGTACTATTAACGGATAGTTCCGTACTGCTTGTTTTCACAGTCCCTCACAGGTGGATTCATAAATATTTTAAATTAGTTCACAGCAACCACTAACTCTCTTTGTTAAAATATTTTATTACTAGCCTGATCATAGGTTTAATTACTATTGCTTTTTAATTTCATTATATTAATCTATTACTTTAATGTCAATAAATTCTTTCTTAATCTTTATTTATAGTTCTAGTACAAATTATATCAATCCCTGTATTTAATATATTTTTACAAATTACATCTCCAATTTGTGTTGGAACACTCATATAAAGTCGTCCAAGCACTTTAGAAAATTCTATCCATAAAACTATATCAACAGGTCTATTACTCTTAACAGAAACAACATTATGCTTCTTAGAGCCCCTAAGTCTTATAACACTAGTAAAAGTATCTTTAGCCATAATGTCCTCCTTATATTTCATCAAATTCTTTTATTCTTGATGCTAGTAAATTTGAGTTTCTAGAATCTTCAACAATTTCTGTTGGTTTCTTATCAAGCTCTCTTGCTAAAATATCTATAATCTTACTTATACAATTAGCTCCATGACACCTACCAAAAGTTGCACCTGTTCTTCTTTTAACCCCTTCAAGAGTTCTTGCTCCAAGTGGTCTTCTAATACAATCTACAACTTCTCCCTCTGTAACTAAATTGCACATACAAATTATCTTACCATATTTATTATCTACAGCAACAAGTTCATTTCTTTGCTCATTATCAAGATTTTTAAATCTATAAAATTCTCTTCTCTTATCAATAAAATTATTATTTTTTGAACATTTTAAGTTCTCTACAACACTTTCACTTACAAGATGAGCTATCGCAGGTGCTATAGTAACCTCCGCATAATGCTTACCTGTTATTTTTATATAGCCTTTATTAATTTCATTATCATCAATAATTATAATATCTTTATGATGCTCATCATAAAAAACATTATTAACATTGTTATTACTTATACTTGGAAGCAGTGCTTTAGCCTTTCTAAGGGACTTATAAAACCCTAAAGACTTATCTGAATTAATTCCAATAACTCTTTCACCACCAGTACCTGGTATATGTGTCATATAATTTTCATCATCATCAATCTTTACAACTAAATTTGAATACTGAGCTTCATTACAATTATCTAAAAGAAGATAATATGTTTTTAAAATTTCACTCTCATCAGTAATTTCACTTTCATCACTAACATATAAATCTCCTGGTATAGTATTTACAACAAACTTACAAGAAAACTTATTCTTATTTGTCGTAACTCTAAAACCATTAACAAGTCTTTGAATCTCATTAACTCTCTCTTCAAGTCTAAATCTAACACCATTTTCAAAAGCAACTTCACCATATGCAATAGCAAGATCATAAGGGTTTATAACTGCTGTATTTTCGCTATATAAAGCCTTTGTAATCTTCCCCTGAAAATTAGGTTCAATCTCTTTAGCTTCTTCAGAATCCATAAGTCTAATACCATCAAACTTTCTACTCTTAGCTCTTTTATACATTTTTTCTATTACAACTTCTGATTCGCTATCATCTGCAATTCTTAAAGTACCTATATTAGTTATTGGTAAATTAAACTTATTACAAATTTCTTTAATAAATTTATTCCCCATATCTTCAAGTGTACTCATAAGATCATTCTTACACTCTGTACCATCATAAACTATATCTGCATTAACAAATGAAATATCATCTGCAATATCAAAATCTTTTTCTATCAAAGCTATATTTAAATTATATTTAGATAGTTCATAAGCAACTGCGCAACCAGTTATTCCCCCACCTAAAATTAAAACATCATAATCCATACTAATTCACTCCTAATTACCCTAATTGTAATTAAATTTCTCTCTTGATTATATCATATATATGTAAATGCTTAATATATTTTCATTCTACGTAAAAAGAAAAGGCATCTATTAAGACACCTTTTCCTCAAATCTATTCAGTTGGGCTATTTGCCTCTAGTTCTACTTTATTACTATTTAAAAACTTACCAAGTTCATCTATAATTTCACCATAAAGTGCCCATTTACCTTCTCTTTGAGCTTCTATAGCACTATTAAATAACTCTGCTGCCTCTTTAAAATCGCCATTGTTATTTATATTTTCATCAGTTTCACCTTCTATAGACTCATCTCCACTATCAGCACCTGCTGAATATCCAAATAATTTAGAAAGAGCCTTCTCAACATTCTCTTCAATAACAATTTCATTTCCATTAGATAAAACTACTCTCTTCATCTCAGGCATACCATTTGCAGCCTCTGCTTTAAGATAAATAGTATTCATATATAATAATGAATCTTCTATTGGAAGTATTACAACATCTCCATAAACAACCTCTGAACCTTTACCAGCCCACAAACTTATTTCCTTAGAGATATCAGGATCTTGCATCATTCTATTTTTAAATAAACCCGGGCTATAAATAGCTCTTTGTTGTGGGAACTTATACATAACAAGCTCACCATAATTTTCACCATCCATTCTAGCCCCTAAAAGAGAAACCATGTTCTGCTTACCTTTCATATTAAAATATTCCATAAGCATCATTTCAATATTTTCCTCACCATGAAGTTTAGTCATAAGATAAAGAAGTTCTACTCTTTTAGCCTCTTTAGCATCTTCACCTTCAGTACCTTCAACTTTAGCTGGCTTACCTGAAACATCCCATAAATCTTCTTCAGTGAAAAGTTTAATAGCATCATTTATATGATATTTTGCTAAAACTTCTGTTTGTAAACTAAACATATCTTGTGGATATCTAAAGTGCTTAGACACACCATCTGGAAGTTCTGAAAGCGGCTTAAATAAATCTTTAAATATCTTAGAATATGTCTTTATAATAGGATCCTTATCATCTGCTACATAAAAATTAATATCTCCTGTATATGCATCAACAGTAATTTTAACTGAATTTCTAATATAGTTTATCCCATTATAAGGCTCTGAAAAAGGATATTTATCAGAAGTTGTATAAGCATCAACAACCCACATAATCTTATCATCTTGAACGATTGGGTATGGATCACTATCAAATGTTAAAAACGGAGCAATTTTTTTAGCTCTATCAATAATATTTCTATTAATTAAAATTTTACTTTCAGGATTTATAGCCCCTGAAAATACCATTTTAGGTTGTCCATATTCAATGGCAAAAGCTAACTTATTTAAAGCTGTCATAGGAATTCCAGCATCCCCATCATATTTAAATTCATTCTCTTTCTCTCCATCTGGATAATCAAATTCAACTACATCAGTATTAACAATTGCATAATCATCTGTACTCTCTCCAAAATAAATCCTTGGATTTTCCACACTGATATCTGTAGAGTTTAACGTAGGTATATCTCTCATAACAAAAGATGGTTGCCCTTCCTTTGTAACAGCATTAACCTCACTCATAGCAAGTCCATATCCATGAGTATATCTTAAGTGTTTATTCTGCCAAACATCATTCATATTAGATGTATTAATTTCTCTAGCAGCCACAAACATCTGTTTATAATCACCATCAACTTCATATCTAACAGTATCAACATCATTAAATTCATAGTAATTTTTTATAAGCTGTACTTGCTTATAAAAATTGAGAACTGGCTCAGCTGAATTTACCTTTAGATTATTGATAATATCTTCATTAGCTTCTAATTTTTCAGAAGTTAAATCATTACTAGGATTAAAATCAACTATTTCAAT
>NZ_CAMQRY010000124.1 GCF_947036855.1 uncultured Clostridium sp. | reverse complement strand
ATATATTTAAGTATTAAAATCCTATAATCCATTTTATTCAGCCCCTCATAAGTATTTTTCCATACTCTACTGATAAAATCTACATTTCACATTCTTATTTCCACTTTATTTACAATTTAATCCAAACAAAAATAAAGATGCCTATAAAATAGACACCTTATTTTCCAAGTAATAAATCTCTATATGGAACAATACACCTAAATTCAACAAGCTTATCAACCAAGTAATGTACATCTCCCTCACCTATAAGCTCCTGCTTTTTATGATTTTCATTAAGTGTTGTAAACTCTAATCTATAGGTATCCTCATCTACATCATATACATTTAAAACTCCCTTAAAATCTGAATAAACATTATTATTAAAAAACTTAGTCCATCCATCACTTCCACCACTCATCTCAACAATCTCAAATTCACCGTATGCAAGATAAGTTACCTTAAGCATTTTAGGACTAGCAAATTCAGTATCTACTATTTCAATAACTTCTCTCTCATTTTCAAGCCAAGTCATATTATCAAGCAAAAATGTAAAATAATTTTTATCACCTTCAAATAATTTTATAAATTTTTTACGTTTCTTTTTAATTTTATTTAAAGCTATCGAATTATTATCACTCTCATTAAAACAACTAATTTTATTCATTTTATTCTCCTTTTAAAAACACTATTACCCTATCTTATTCACAAATAGGCTTTATGTATTCTTATTTCTAATTTATAATAATTTTATTAAATAGTTAGAATACTTTCTAACAAGAGAAAGGACTTATTATGGAAAATACATTTGAAAAACTTTTAAATATCAAAACTTCAGGCAAACAAAATTTAGAAGAGGCTACTCTTCATTACAATAGATATGAGCCAACTTCTTATATTGCACTTGAAACTCTTCTACTAAATTATGAAATAAAAGAAACTGATAATATTATAGATTTTGGATGTGGAAAAGGTAGGCTTAATTTTTATCTATCATACAAAACAAATGCTAATGTTCTTGGAATTGAAATGAATCATTTCTTTTATGATAATTCACTAGCAAATAAAAAATCTTTTTTGAAAAATCATAAAAAAGATAAAAATAAAATCAACTTTTTAAATACTATGGCACAGGATTATTCTATTGAAAAAGATGATAATAAATTTTATTTCTTTAATCCATTTTCAGTACAAATTTTCAGTACAATTATAAATAACATTTTACTTTCAGTTGAGGAAAATCCAAGAACTGTTGACCTAATACTCTATTATCCCTCAGATGATTATATATATTACCTAGAAAATAATACTGCTTTCTATCTTGAAAAAGAAATTAGAGTTCCATTGCTTGATAAGAATGACTTTAGACAAATTTTTTCTATTTATAGATATCTTTCTTAACTTTAAATAATAACTGAAAAACTATAGAATTATAATTCTATAGTTTTCATTATTTTTATTTGTAATCCTTTACCTATATCTCGCCCTTGAGGTATTATGATAGTTCTATCAGCATCACTATTTATAAAAATCCCATGATCTCCATTATCTCTTACATGAATAAATCCATTCTTTTTTGCTATTTTATTAAGTTCCTTCCAATTCCTTGACTTAAAACTCTTATGTGTTCCTTTTATATCATCTATATCAAAATTTTCATTTTTTTCTAAGATTTCATTAAGTTTTTCTGATATTGTTATAAAATGATTATTAAAATATTCTGTGAAATACGCTATCTCAAGTCTATATATTTCCTTATATTTTTTAGCAATAACTTCTCTATTCCCTTTAACTTTATATTCTAAAGTTTCCATAAAAAGATTATGAGTAAAAACATTAACATTACTAAGCTTCTCCCCCTGTAAAATACTTTTAATATCTTTAATATACTCCTTAAACTTCATATATGATGTTTGATCTATAAACTCCATAATAGATTTAAATAAAATTGCCATAGTCTCTGTAACATCTTCTATTGCTTCATTATATTTTTCAATGTACCCTTTAATATAATCAATATCAAATTTTTCATCAATCTCTGATTCTAAACTATTAAATTCTATAATTAATGCATCTACATTTAAAACAATTTCATTTATATACTTATTAATTTCACTAGCCTTTTCGCTATAATATTCATTTACATCTCTCTCTATATTATTTATAAGGTCATCTTTTGCTGCAAGTAACAACGCCTTAGTTTCTCTATCTACACATTTGCTTCTTTTATCCGTATTATATCTATTTATATAATATTTATTTTTTCTTTTTGCTCCTAACTTTCTCTTCTTACTAACTGGCATTTAAATCACCTCCACATATTTCATCCTTAAATTATTTATAACCCAAATAAGCTGTTTTTATACAATTTTTAGCAACAAACAGTTCCTAAATAACCGTAAATTAAAAATTATATTTGATAATTTTTTTATCTAATATTATACTTACATAAGAATAATTAAAGTAGAGGTAGAAACAAATGATGAATTACGAAGGCTATGTTGATATAAATGATAAAGTTTCTATGGAGGAATTCGGTAGATTCACAGCTATAAACGATAAAAAATCAAAAATTACAAATATGGTGGCTATAAGAAAAATGTCACTATCAAACTATGATTATAAGACTAATCTTTTAGAGCTTAAATCACTTGATGATGAGTATCGAGGATATGCAAGGGCTGGTGATTGTGATAGTGATGTTCTTTTTCAAAAAAGACTAGCTGTTGTAAACAAAATTAATGAAATTGAAGCAGTTCTAAGAACGCTTTAATTTTAATATAGGTATATGTACCAATAAATTTGGTGCATTTTCCTTTTATAACAAATAACTATAAGCCTATGTTTTAGCTACCCTTATGGTTTATAAAAGTATTTTAATAATACATATACAACGATTAATTTAATTTAGGAGAAATATTTATGAGTAATGGTTTAAAAAAAGAAGATGAAATAGTTTATTTAAATGAAACGTTAAAGGTTATTGATACTTTACTTGCATCATTTGGAGTTTCATCTGATAGACAAAGTAAAGATATAAAAGATGATAGAAGATTTTTTTGGAATAACTTTTCAGAACTTGATGATATTGAAATACAACAACTTAATCAAGATATGGCACTTCAAGAAAAACTTTATATAAAAAATAAAGATAAGATAAATACACTTAGAACTCAAAAAGAAGTTCCATACTTTGCAAGAATCGACTTTAAAGAAGATGGTGATTCTTATGATGAAAGTTTATATATAGGAATTGCAAGTGTTGTTAAAGATGATTATGACTTCCTTGTACTTGACTGGCGTTCTCCTATTGCAAATATGTTCTATGATTTTGAAATAGGTAGAGCTTTCTATGAAACACCAAACGGACAAATTGATGGTGAGATTGTTTTAAACAGACAATTCAATATCAAAAATGGAGAAATTAAATTTATACATGAATCTGGTTCAAACATACAAGATGACTCGCTTCTTGAGATACTATCATCTAATACATCAGATAAAATGAAAAATATCGTTTCTTCTATTCAGAAAAAACAAAATGAAATCATTAGAAGTGAAAAAGCTAAAATACTTCTTCTTCAAGGATGCGCTGGGTCTGGTAAAACATCTATTGCAATGCATAGAGCAGCTTACCTTTTATATAAGCACAGAAAAACTTTAAGAGCTGATAATATTCTTATATTTTCACCAAATGATGTTTTTAGTGATTATATAGCTGATGTACTTCCAGGTCTTGGAGAGCAAAATATAAAACAAACTACTTTTGAAAGTTTTTATAAAGGATATCTTCCTTCTGTATATCAATATGAGAAGAAACATGATTATCTTGAGTTTATATACTCTCATAATACAAGTAAACACTTTGATTTAAGAACTTCAGGGATGAAATATAAGAATACTATAGAATTTGGAGCTATAATAACTAAATTCTGTGATACTCTACCTGAAATACTTCCTGTATTTAAAGATATAACGCTTGGTGGTCAAGTCATCGTTAGAAAAAATAAAGTTAAAGAAACTTTTATAACTAGATTTGCAAGTGTTCCTTATATTACAAGAATAGATAACCTTAAACAAAGTCTTGTTTCACAGGTTGAAACTAAATATTATCAACAAGCAAAGAAGAAAAATGCATCAGACTTTGGATATAATTATATAGACCATGGAGACAACTTTGATGATTATATAGTAACTGCTGTATCAGAACTTGTTGATTCAATGTTTAAAATTATTAGTCCTGTTGAAATATATAAAAGACTTTGGCTTGATATAAATAAATTTACAAAAGATAAAGTTTCAGAAATATCTATGGCTACTATTGCATCTTTAAATGATTTACTTGTACCATTTGAAGATATTGTACCTATATTATATATTCGTTGTTATATGGAAGGTTTTAGAGATTATAATAATATAAAGCATATCATTATTGATGAGTGTCAAGATTATAGTCCTCTATTCTACACTATAATAAATAAAACATTTAAAAACTCTTCTGCTACAATTCTTGGAGATTTAAATCAAAGAATTTCAAGTGATACAAATATCACTGCTAAAGAGGAAATTGCAAATGTATTTGGATTTGATAACACAGAAATTGAATGCCTTACAAAGAGTTATAGATCAACAAAAAATATAACAAACTTTGCAAAAGAAATTCTTCGTTCAAGTGAAGCTGTTGAAGCTGTTGACAGAGATGGTCTTGATGTTTCAATGATTAAATCTGATGATATAAATGGAGAAATTATAAAACTTATAGATGATATGAAAAATAGAGATTTAACTTCTATTGCAGTGATAACTAAAACTGCTGCTAAATCTCAAGAGTTATATGATTCACTTAAAGATAAAATAGATGGATTAAACCTTATAATAGATGAAAACAGTTTATATTCTAGAGGTATTACTATAATACCATCATATATATCAAAAGGACTTGAGTTTGATGGTGTTATAATACCAGACTGTGATGATTCATACTCTCTTGAAGTTGAGAGAAATCTGCTTTATACAGTTTGTACAAGAGCATTACATGAACTTCACCTTATAACAAACAAAGAATTCTCACCATTAATATAAGTATAACTTAAAAGAGTTATTTCTATATATCTTATAAATCATAAAGAGTAGTAATTATTAATTATATTACTCTTTATAATTTAGATATTTTAGGATAGCTCTTTTTTTATTTTACTATGACATACTACTGTTACATTATAACTGTAATATATATAAGTATTTCAAACAAAGGAGAAAAAGATGGAAAAAAATAAAACTAAAATAGTTGTAGCACTTATGCTAACAATGTTTCTTGCTGCTTTTGAGGGAACTGTAGTTAGTACAGCTATGCCAACAATCGCAAGAGATTTAAACGGATATAATTTAATAAGCTGGGTTTTCTCTGCTTACCTTCTAACTAGTGCTGTTTCAACACCTATCTATGGTAAACTTTCAGATCTACTTGGTAGAAAAAAAGTTTTAATAACTGGTATTATAATATTTCTTGTTGGAACATTAGTTAGTGGACTATCACAAACTATGCTTGAACTTATAATCTCAAGAGCTATTCAAGGGCTTGGAGCTGGTTCAATAATAACACTTACATATACAATAATTGGAGATTTATATGATATCTCTGGAAGAGCTAAAATACAAGGACTTCTTAGTACAATATGGGGAGTTGCCAGTATTCTTGGACCATTCATTGGTGGAGTAATACTTATTGACCTATCATGGCACTGGATATTCTTTGTGAATATACCATTTGGTATTTTAGGTATCTATATGATAAATAAATACTTCCACGAAGAGGTTCATACACAAAAAGTTAAAATAGATTATTTTGGAATACTATTCTTAAACATATCAATTGTTGCACTACTTTTTGCATCACTTGAAAGTGCAAAAAAAGAATATCTAATTGGATGTTTAGCACTTGCTATAATATCATTTATAATATTTATTTTTGTTGAAAGAAAAGCTTCTGAACCAATAATTCCATTTAACATATTTAATAAAAGAAATGTATATGCTAATATAATAGGATTTATAGTTGCTGTGGTTATAATCACAATCCAATCATACCTTCCTTTATATACACAAAATGTACTTGGATATAGTCCTATAATATCTGGATTATTCCTAGCACCAATATCAATATCATGGTTCACAAGTTCATTTATACTTGCAAAGTATCTTAAAAAATATGATGCTAAATTTGCAATAATACTTTCATCTGCTTTAATTTGTATTGCTATGCTACTTATAAGTATCTTAAATGTATCAACACCAATAATAGTTCTTATAATTGCAATGTTCATCATTGGATTTGGATTTGGTGGTATAATGAACTCAACTATAATAATTTCTCAAATTGTTGTAGATGATTCACAAATAGGAGTTTCTACTTCTACAATGAATTTAATTCGTACAATTGGACAAACACTTGGTGTAAGTATTCTTGGTTCTGTTTTAAACACAGGTATAACAAATCACTTTAATAGTGAGGGCTTAAAAAATATAGGTTCTGATATTCTTGGAAGTGCTAAAAA
>NZ_CAMQRY010000123.1 GCF_947036855.1 uncultured Clostridium sp. | reverse complement strand
AAATTTAATATGTTAGTACCATCAACTTCTGTTATATCATATTTTTCAAGTGTTGGAAGCATATCATTTTTTATTATAAAATAATTTTCTGCAATAGATTCAAGTGTTTCATTAGAATTTTCAATTTTTTTTATAAGTATTGAACAACGAGATTTTATATTACTAATCATAAGACTATCTTTTATTGAATGCATTTTAATAGTAGGTTCTTGTTTATCAGGATTAGTAAATTCAGATATTTTATCGTTAGTAATAGAAGCAAAATTTTCATTACTAATAGATTCATAATTGTTTTTTGGATTTAAACTAAGGTTTAGGTTAGTTTTGATTGATATAGGTATATTAGGTTTTGTTTCTTCAATAGAAGAATTTTCTAATATATCTAATGGCTCTATAAGGTTTCTAATTTTCATATCGAAATCTGAAGGTACATCTAGTTTATAATGGCTATTATTAGAAGGTGGTAATTTAGAGTTTAAATTTAGATTTATTGTAGAACTTTCATTAAAATTATTTAAACTTGTATCAACATTAGGTGGTGATATAGGTTTTTTTATAATTTCAGATGAAGGTTCTATTTCAATAACAGGGGGATATTTAATTTCTTCAACATTCTTATGTGGGGCAGTTTGTATATTTATGCTAATAGATTGAAGTAAATTTTCTAAATCCTTTAAACTTAAGTTTTTAGATATACCATCATATTTTTTAAAATTAAAAATAAGAAGTGTAAGGTCTGCAACTAAAGATTCTTTGTTATTTGGTGATGTAGCCAGTTTTTGAAGTATTTTAGTATATTTATTTTCAAGTTCATGAATATCTTCAGTACACGATTGACATATACCGTTAATAAGTTTTAAAAACATACCTTTTTGAGAACATACAGTACATTGTTTCATTAATGCCATAAAAAAATCTCCTATCTTTATAAATTAGTTATGTTATTACTATATTGCAGTTTAAAGTAAAAAATGATGGATTTTATTATAAGAATAATATGATTTAACTATAAAATAAGAATAATGATAAAAAAAATTTAATAACTATAGTAAAGAGTATATTGTAGGGGGAGAATTAATGGGAAGGAAAATAGGAATAGATTTAGGAACAAGTACTTCTGAGATAGCTTATTTAGATGGAATAGATGCAAAGCTTATAAAAAATTTACAAGAGGGGAACAGTGTAGTAATTCCATCTGTTGTTCTTCTTGATGGTAATAGTTTTAAAGTTGGAAAAAATGCAAAGAAGAAAGCTTTTATAAAATCTAGATTTATAAGTGAAAATATAAAAAAACATATGGGTAAGAGTGAATTTATAAAACTTGGGAGTGAAAATTTTAAACCAGAGTATATATCGGCAGTTATTGCAAAAAGACTTAAAGGAATTGCTGAGTTTAATTTAAATGAAAAAGTTGATGAAGCTGTAGTAGCAGTTCCAGCTATGTTTAATTCATTACAAAGAAAGGCAACAAGAGATGCACTACTCATAGCAGGTTTTAATATAGTATCAATTATAAATGAACCAACAGCAGCAGCGATAGCTTATGGGGTTAGTAGTGGGGAAAATGAAAATATATTGGTTTATGACCTTGGTGGTGGTACTTTTGATGTAAGTATACTTGAGATAAAAGATAGTAATTATAAAGTGATATCAAATGGTGGAAAATATGATTTGGGCGGAGATTCAATAAATAAATTATTATTTGATACAATAATTACTTTATTTGAAAGCTCTACAGGTAAAAAAATAGATTTAAATAATAAAAGACTTATAACAGAGATAAACATAGTAATTGAAGAGGCTAAAAAAGATTTATCATTTGAAAAAATAACAAGTATTGTTGTACCTAATATAGCATTTGATGAAAATAATAATCCATTAGATTTAAACCTTGATTTAAGTAGAGATGATTTTGAATATCTAGTAGATGATATGATAAACACAACTTTAGGCATAGTTAATGAAACATTAAAATCAGCTAATATAAGTGCTGAAAATATAGATAAAGTTATTCTTGTTGGAGGTTCAACTAGAATCCCTCTTATAAGGAAGAAACTTGGAACTTTGTTTCAAGGAAAGATAGTCAATGGAATAAACCCAGAAGAGCTAGTTGCTAAAGGGGCTATATTAAGCACTATAGCTGATAATAAAGAAGTAAATATAGTGAATGAAGTAACATCTAATAATATAGGTGTAGAAATAATGAATGGTGTATTTGATAAAATAATTGAGAAGGGGAGTAAACTTCCAGTTTCAATAAGTAAAAAATATAAAACTGTAGAATATAATCAGGAAGTTGCACAAATTAAAATATTTGAGGGTGAGAATGAAGAGGTTAAAGGCAATAAATTTATAAGTGAGTTTGACCTTGAAAATATACCAAAAGATGAGAAGGGGGCACAGGGAATAGAAATAGATATTAGTTATAATTTAGATGGAACACTAGAAGTATTTTCAATTGTACTTAGTAATTCAAAGAATATAAGAAAGTTAATACCAGTTAAAGGACTTAAAGAAGAGGAAATAAATACTTTAAGAAATAAGCTTAAGAGTATAGATATATTTAATGAAGATAGTGAGATTTTTGAATTTGATGATATTGAAAATAGTAATGAAGATGAAAGTGATATTAAGGCTAGAGAGGAAGAAGAGGAATTAAGGGTACAAGAAGAGATGAGAAGACTTGAAGAGGAAGAAATATATAGAATAGAAGAAGAAAATGCAAGGCTAGAAGCAGAGAAGAGAGAAATTGAAAGGTTAGAAAAAGAAAGAGAAGATTTACAGAAGTTAAGATTAGAAAATGAAAAAAGAGAAAAAATAAAAAAAGAGCAGTTAGAAGCAAAGAAAAATGAAGAGGAAAGAGTAAAAAGATTACAAGATGCAAAGATTGAGAGAGAAAGAATAGAGGAACTTGAAAGAAATAGAAGAGCAAAGTTAGATATAGAAGAACAGGAAAGAAAGATAGAAAAAGAAAGACTTGATAAACAAAGTAACTTAAAAAAAGTAGATATAGTTGAAGCAGAACCTATGAAGCTGAATATTAGAAATATTATTGATAAGGATAAAGAGGAAAAGAAAGAAATCACTATAGAAGAAACAAAAAATATAGAAACTGCTGATAGTAGTGATTTGATTGAAGAGTATGATTCATCAAAAGATGGAGAAATGTATGATGACCTAGCAAGACTTATGCAATACTATAAAGATGTTTCTTCAAAACTTGATCCTGATGTAAGAACTAGTGCAAATGAACTTATAGGAGATTTAGTAGGCCTTATAAAGAAAGATAAATTTATGGAGGCAAGAAAAAAAGAAAATGAAATAATATCACTAATTTATATAGGATAATATTCTGATAAATTGATAGAGTGATTGTTAAGTCTTTTGTTTTTTAGAAAAGTGATAATTAAATATAATATGTATTGGGTATACTGTTAAGAGTATACCCAATAATATTTTAATTTACATGAAAAAAGTGTATGGGTTCATTTGAAAAGGATATTACTTAGGAGTAATATGAGATAGATAACTGCTTAGGAGGACTTTGGATGAATATAGAAAATAAAAAGAATGGTGAAAATCTTAGAGAATTAATACTTACAGCACTTATGATAGCGCTTATTTTTATTGGGGGTACACTTATAAAAATCCCTACATTTAATGGATTTATGCAATTTGGAGATTGTATGGTATTTTTAGCAGCAGTACTTTTAGATAGAAAAAAAGCATTTATAGCAGCTGCAATTGGAATGTCATTTGTAGATGTATCAGCAGGGTATCTAATATGGGTTCCATTTACTTTTATAATTAAAGGTGTAATGGCTTATATAACAAGTATTCTTGTACATAAAATAAAAGGGAAATTATCATATATAATATCATTTATAGTAGGTGGTATCATAAGCGTTGCAGGTTATTTTGTAGCCAATGCAATAATGGGTGGAATTATACTTAAAGTAGTAAGTGGATTTACAGCAAGTATAGTATATGCAGGAGCACATTTTGTTGGAGATTTGATTCCAATAATTTTCTCAATTATTGTAGCAATACCAATAGTTGCAATTGTTAAGAAAATAATTAAATAATATGATTTTAAAATGTTAATAAGTAGCTACTTTTTAAATGTATAATATAAATTAATATATTATGGAGTTGGAGGGTATGTTATGGGGAAAAAAGATATAAAACCTATAAATATTAAGTTACATATAAGGAAAAGACCTATAAAGAAAAGTGTGGGATATTTATTATTAGTGATAATTTTATCATTTATAGTAGGATTTGGTTTTTATAATTATATATATAAATCAAATATAGCATTTTTAGCAATTCCTATAATTATAATAGCTGGCATATTTATTAATGCTAAAGGAATAATAAATATAGTAGATTTTATATTTAATACTTATACTATAACAACAGTTGTGTGTACAGAGATAAAATATAAGTATGATAAAGAGAATAATAAAAGTGATAAGTATTCAGAGGTATATTTTATAGATTATAAGACAAATAATAGATTTACATATAAATTTAATTATAGAGTGAATTTTAATGTAGGGAGTGCTTATAGAATTACTTGTGGAAGATTTTCTAGTACTTATGTAGCAATTTTTAGGTAAATTTAGGAATAAAAATAGTGATTAAAGTATGCTTTTGATAAAATTTATAAGATTTTAATACTTTATTTGAAAATAAGGTTTTAATTATTACGTTATTAATCTATAATTGTTATGTTAGAGATAAGCTTATTTATATGTTAAGCTTAGATAATTAAAAGAAAAGAGGTATAAGTATGGCTAGTATAAGAGTATTTAATAAGAAGGTTTCTTTTGAAGGTTTACACCTTAGTGGAGTATTAGAAAGATATTTAGAAACTGAGAATGTAGCTATAGAGTTATATGATGAATATGGTGAGTTCTACAAGTTAGTAACACTTGATTCAAAATCAAAGCTTCCAAAAACAAACAATGCAATAATTAATGATAAAAAAGATTGTGCTGGAATATTAGACGCTTTAAAGAGCATCGATATGGTTAAAGTTGTTGGAAAGACAGATGTTAATTTAAGAATGTATGACTTAGTTTTAGTTAATACTAGAGCTTTTAAGGAAATAGATGAAGATTTATTCTTAGAATTTGCAAAAAGTTCATTAGGAGATTTTAATCAATTCCTTACTAAAATGAATGAAGAGGAAGTTGAAGAAACTGAATCAGAAGACATGGAAGTTGAAGTAGAAACAGAAGAAATAATAGCAGAATAATATTATTTTAGACCTATTCATATTAAGTGAATAGGTCTTTTTGTTATTGTTTATAATAAAAGAGAAAAGTGAATAGGAGATAAGTATGCCAAGATTTAAGAAGATTTATATAGAAACAACTAATATATGTAACCTGAGCTGTAATTTTTGTCCTAAGACAAAGAGAAAACTTGAACATATGGAACTTGAAAAATTTGAAGTTATCCTAGATAAGGTAAGACCTTTTACAGATTATATATATCTACATCTTATGGGAGAGCCACTTTTAAATAAAGATTTAGGAGCATTTATAGATGCTGCCAGTAGTAGAGGGTTTAAAATAAATATAACTACAAATGGAACTCTTTTAAAGAAAAATGGAAAAGCTATTATAGAAAGCAATGCAGTAAGACAAATAAATATATCACTTCATAGTTTTGAAGCTAATGAAACGGTAGATTTTTATGAGTATATAAATGAAATAACAGACTTTGTAAATGAGGTGAATGAAAAGACAGATACAATTTGTGCATTAAGACTTTGGAATCTTGAGGCAGATTATGAGGCAAGTAATGATTTAAATGAAGAGATACTTGGAATACTTGAGAAAAATTTAGAGATAGATTTCTCTCTTGAAGAGCATTTTAAATTGAAGCCTAATGCAAAGGCTCGTGATAGAGTTTATATAATGACTGCTGAGAAATTTAAGTGGCCTGTTATGGGAGGCGTACCAGCAAGTGAGAGAACATTCTGTTATGGACTAAGAACTCAACTTGGAATACTTGTTGATGGGACAGTAGTACCATGTTGCATAGATAGTGATGGAAATATACCGCTTGGTAATATTTTTGAAGAGGATTTAGATACTATTATAAATACAGATAGATCAAAAGCTATATATGAGGGGTTCTCTTGTGGAAAAGCAGTTGAGGATTTATGTAAAAAATGTGGATTTACAGATAGAACTAAATAAATAGAAAATGGCAATATCAACAAGGTGAGTGATATTGCCATTTTTATATATTAATTTAAGAAGTAAGCTTTTTCTAGCTATTAAAATATCATCTATAAGATTTTCACGTGCTTTATCATAAAGGGTGAAAGTATTAATAGCACTTTGACAGTTATTATAAACTTTCCAGTAGCCACAAAGTAAACATTTCTTAGGAGTACAGCTCATAAAATCTTTAATAACATCAATTGAAAATTGTTATCATTTATAAGGTAGCGATATATAATATGTAAAAATAAGTTAACATGATATTAAAAAAAATTGTTATTTGTAATAAACTTTCAGATAAAATTTGCTATAATTATAATATAGAGAAAATTTTAATAAATTATAATGCAGTAAGAAGTTATAGGAGGAAAGTAAATGGGAAAGTTAGGAAAAGGAATTAGGTTTTCATCAGATTTACTA
>NZ_CAMQRY010000122.1 GCF_947036855.1 uncultured Clostridium sp. | reverse complement strand
ATTAACCTCTTTTTTTATATTTATTCTACACAAGTTTTAATATACCTTTTTTAAAAGCAAACTTTAATATTTTATTTTTCATTTCTTTACTATTGTCGAATTTACTCCTTTAAATTACTTAATACCTCTATTTATATTAATATATTAAATAAAAAATTTAATTTAATACCACTATAACCTTGTATTAATAAGCTTATTATTGTATAAATTATTAATAGGTATAACTAATTACAAACTAAGGAGAATTTTTATGGGAATTAAAAAACTTTATAATGCACAAAAGAATAAAAAGAATATAACTAAGGGGGCTAAAGACCTTCAACAAACAGAAAAGCTTTCAAAAAAAGCTATTGAAGAAATTGATACGCTTCTTTCTATTATAGATAATGTTGATATTAAAGAGGATTTGCTATCACTTAAAACTATGATTTCTATTGATTTAAGCTCTGGAGATAATATTGCTATAAGTAATTATCTTTTTGGTAGACTTTTCAGAACTCATGTTACGGCTGAATATACTGTTCTTAAAAAGAAGTTCCAATTAGAAATTTTAGCAAATGATACTCTTATCTCTAAAAATACAGAACTTACTTCTTTATATGAAACTACACAAGATATTCTTTCAATGAATGTTAAAATAGCTAGAAATCTTTTAGGTTTAACTCAAACATACGCAACTGCAAATAAAGACTTACTTCCTAGAAACCAAAAAGAATTTGATTTATATGTTGCTGAGTACGATACTTATATATCTCAAAGATTTGATGATATCAAAACTAAATTTGCAGAAAATAACTTTAAAGAAAACCTTGGTGAAGATATGATGAATACTGTTAAAGAGCTATTTATAGAACTTAACCCTTCATTTATAGCCGATAGTCTTGATGATATCGAGAAACTTATAAATACACACTTTACTTATGAATTAAAAGTTAGCACTTCTCTTCTTAAAGTAAAAAATCTAAAAAAAGATGAAGAAGAAAATAAAATTTTTGATGCTCTATATGAAATTATTTTAGACTATAACAGAGTTGCTGTTATGATACTTTTAAATATTTTCAAAGTTCAAAAACCATTTAATGATAAGTACACTAAAATGATTGAAGAGTTTGACCTTAATGAAAAAGTTAAAACTGACTTTACTACTCTTACAGAAATTTATACTGAAGTTTTAAATAATCTTTAGACTAGTTAAAATCTAATTTTAATATATATACTTGCCTATATACCTATTCATAAGTAAGAGAGATGTCATCACATTTCTCTTACTTCTTTTTTTATAATTATTCTATCAATATTTCATATTAAATAAAATAAAAAACTACACTTTATTTTAAGCGTAGTTTTAATCTATTTCTTCGTAATATTGATTTTATATCCTAATATAAATCTCCCATTGATTATCCTCTTAAGAAATCTACTAAAACTGCAGTCCCTGAGCTTTTAGCATAATCTTCAATCTTTATAAGTATTTCTCCCATTTCTTTAGCTTTAATACTTTCTTTTATATAAACTTGTATAACATAGTAACCATCAACTTCACTATATTTAAATTCTGTTATTTTCTCTAAAATTTCTTTATTTAAATTATTCTTAGCATAATCTATAATCATATTATACTGCTCTTGACTCATCAGCACTCACTCCAATTTATTATTTAATATATCTATATTGTAACCTATTTTTATAACTAAAAAAAGATAGCACCAAAATTGATGCTACCTTTCAACTAAAATTCTCTAACTTTATTCAATTTAACAATTGTCTCGACATGTGGTGTATGTGGGAACATATCCATAAGTAGAGTTTTTTCTATTTCATATCCACTAATTTCAAGTGCTTCTAAATCATCTACAAGTGTTTTAGGGTTACATGAAACATATATGATTTGCTTGGCTCCAAATTTAACTACGTATTCCATAGCTTTTGGATGAACTCCACTTCTTGGTGGGTCAAGTATTATTATGTCAGGGTTTCCTGTCATAGTTTTTATTACCTCTGCAACATCACCTGCTATAAATGTACAATTATTTAGTCCATTTAATTTAGCATTTTCATTAGCTGCAACTACAGCCTCTTCTATAAGTTCAACTCCAGTTACTTTTGAAGCTTTTCCTGCTGCAATCTGTCCGATTGTTCCAGTTCCACAGTATAGGTCGAATACTTCTTTATTATCAGCATCTCCCATAAAATCTCTTACAAGACTATAAAGTTTTTCTGCTCCAAGTGAGTTTGTTTGGAAGAATGATAATGGAGAAATCTTAAATCTTAATCCAAGAAGTTCTTCTGTTATATAATCTTCTCCATATAAAACATTAATCTTATCAGCAGATACTGCATCTGATAATGAATCATTTTCTGTATGTAATAATGATTTAAGTGTTCCATCAAAGTTTATAGCTTTGATTACTTCTGCATAAGCAGTTAAATCAAAATCAACTTGAGTTGTTGTTACAAGGTTAATCATTATTTCACCAGTTTTTTGTGCTTTTCTTACAACTAGGTGTCTTAAGAATCCAGTTCTAGCCATAACTCTATAGTAAGTTAAGTCTGTTGTTCTGAAATACTCAAGAGTTGCTCTTGATATTTTAGCAAAGTCATCATCTGTTAAACAACATTCTGCTATATTAACAATCCCAAATCTTTTTCCAACCATATGCATCCCAAGATTTAATTCTCCACCCTTTGTTTCATCTCCGAATGAATATTCCATCTTATTTCTGTAATGATTAACTTCTGGACTTCCTTCTATTCCAAGGAACTCACCTGTTGTTCTGTTAGCATCTGTAAATAACTTCTTAACTTCTTCAACCTTAAACTCTAATTGCTTTTCATAAGGTATAACTTGCTGCAAGCATCCACCTGATATTCCGTAATGCTCACAAATTGGAGCAACTTCATATTCAGCTCTTTCTAAAACTTCTCTAACCTTAACTTCCACATAATTCTTTCTCTTTTTGCTTACAGTTCCTAAAACTTTTTGTCCTGGGAATGTATTTTTAGCATAAACCTTTACTCCTTCAACAAATCCAAATCCTTTTGCTGGGAATTCTATATCTTCAATAGTTACTTCAACTTGAGTACCTTTTTTCATTCTTTCACCTCTAAATATCATATCTTATGTTATATTTTGCTCTTACTTAAATAGTTTGTTTCCAAGTGTTGTTCTTATTTTTGTTCCTAGTAAAATTGTTGGATAAAGTATATTAGCTACTACATATAATATAAAGAATAATGGTATTCTTTCTACTACTGCATATCCAAAAGGTTTTACAGCTAAATCAATTATAAGTAATGCTATAAGTGATGAACCAACAACTACACATTGATCTATAACCCCACTCATAAGTCTTGAGAAAAATCCTTTAACAGGTTCTACTTCGGCATTTTTTGTTACAGATACTTTTTCTGCTTCAACTTTAATGTCTTTAACTTCTTCTGCATTTTTATTATTTTCCATTTTAGACCCTCCCTTTTACTGTAGAAATATCATTTAATTAGTATACTATATTCAATAATTAATGACAAACTACAAAAATATTCAGCTAAGCACGAGTCTAAGCTGAATATTTTAATTCTATCTATTATTGTACCTTACTTTAAGGCATCAAGCCACATTTTACTTCTCTCAAATATATTTTTTTCACATAATATATCTGATATAACTGCATACCCATTAATATTTATATCTTTAATCTGCTCTAAGTTAGATAATTTTATTCCTCCAATAGCTACAATAGGTATATCTACACTTTCTTTTATATCAGAAAGCATTTTTATTCCAACATTATTTGCATCAAGCTTTGTTGTTGTATTAAAAACTGCTCCAACACCTATATAATCTGCTCCATCTTTTTTAGCTAGTTTTGCAAGTTCTATACTTCCTGTTGAAACTCCTATTATTTTATCATCACCCAAAAGTTTTCTAACTTCTTTTAAAGGTATATCACTTTGCCCAACATGAACTCCATCTGCATCTGATAATATTGCAATGTCTACTCTATCATTTATTATAAGCAAGGCATTATATTTATTTGTTATTTTTCTTAGCTTTTTTGCCCTCTCTAAAAATTCTTTTCCACCAAGCGTTTTTTCTCTTAACTGAATACATTTTATCCCTGCTCTTAAAGCCTCTTCTATTTCAAAATAAAAATCTCTACCTTCTAATATATTAGAATCTGTAACTAAATATAATTTTAATCTCTCCATATTAATTATCTCCCTTAAAATTATAAGACATATCCCAGAAATTCATTTCATGTTTGCTACATTCTATAAATATTTCTATGAGTTTTTTCTTCTTACTATCTGAAATATCACTACATAAATCATCTATATAGTTTATCCATCTATCAGTAAATTCTGCAAATCCATTATCAGCATACATTTCAATCCACCCTCTAAATGGATTATCCTCTAGCTTACCTTTATAATTATCCATTATATATCTACCTATATAAGAATAACTCCAAGTGCAAGGAAGTATTGCTACTGCTATCTCTTCAACTCCACCAGTTAAAGAAATTGACTTCATATAAGCTGTATAGTTACTGTTCTCACCTTCTTCCTTCATTTTTTCAAGTTCTGTAAGCTTATACCCTAAATCTCTAAGATATTTTACATGGTACTCATTTTCATCTTCCATAGTTGCTTTAACAGAGCTGTAAAAGAACTTTATTTCTTCCATAGTTTCTGCTTTTACCATTCCCATAGCAAAAACTCTTGAATATTCTTTTAAGTATAAATAATCTTGAACTAAATATTTTTCAAACTTAATCTTATCTAAATTTCCATTTGCTATTTCAACTATAAATGGATGTTTTAAATAATCACTCCATATCTCTCTTGTACTTTCAAATAAAACTTCTGAAAACTTCATATTTTACACCCCTTCAACTTTTGCTAATCTTTTAATTTTTTCCTCATCTAATAAATAAACTTCATCCATAAGTGAAACCTTAAAACTTCCTATTCCTTGATTTTCTTTATCTGCAAGTTCTCCACTAAGTGCCATTGTTAAAACACCCATAGCTGCTGCCTCTAAATTTTTATCAGTAGCTCCAAGGTATGATGCTATAAGACTAGCACTCATACAGCCTGTCCCTGTAACACTTTTAAGTTTTACACTTCCATTCTCTATTTTTATAACTCTATCACCCTCTGTTATATAATCTATCTTCCCTGTTATAGCAAGAATTGTATTAAGCTTTTTACTTAAATCTTTTATGATATCTATATTAACTTCATTATCTAATGAATCAACACCTTGTCCACTAGATGCAATTCCTCCAATAGCTTTAATTTCTGCAATATTTCCTTTTATAACAGTAAAACTGTTTATCTCTAAAAGTTCTTTAACATATTTAAACCTTACAGGACTTGCAAAAACACCAACTGGGTCTAAAACTATTTTCTTATCATATATCTTTGCAAGTCTTGCAACTTCTTTGAATATAATGCTAGTTTCCCTATTTATAGTACCTATATTTATAACAATACTACTAGCTATCTTTACTATATCTTCTAAATCATCCATATAAGATGACATTATAGGACTAGCCCCTATAGCAAGTGTTATATTCGCACAATCATTTATTGTAACTTCATTTGTAAAATGCACCACAAGTGGTGTTTTACTTTTCACTTCATTAATTAAACTAAACATTTATCCTTCCCCCTCTACCTTAAAATTTATAAAAATGATTAACTGGTCCAACTCCACTACCTAAATCAAAACTTTGATTTATTGCTTCTGTTATATATTCCTTAGCATTTTTTACTGCCTCTACTGCTTCTTGTCCCTTTGCTAAGTTTGAACATATAGCTGATGATAAAGTACAACCTGTCCCATGTGTATTTTTTCTATTAAGTCTTTTAGCTCTAAGATATTCTAAAACTCCATCTCCATATAAAATATCTGTTGAATCACCATCTAAATGTCCACCTTTAATTAATACATAGGTTGCCCCTAGTTTTTTTATAAGCTTTGCTGCTTCTAACATATCCTCTAAAGTTTCTATCTTCATTCCTGTAAGTACCTCTGCCTCTGGTACATTTGGAGTTACAATATATGCAAGTGGAATTAAATATTCTTTAAGTGCATCTTGAGCATCTTCTTTAAGCAATGCAAATCCACTCTTAGATATCATAACTGGGTCTAAAACTAATTTTTGAACATCAAACTCTTTAAGGCTACTTGCTATCTCTTTTATAATCTCCTCATTTGATACCATTCCTATCTTAGTTGATTTTGGTCTAATATCCTCAAAAACAGCTTTAATCTGACTTTTTATAATTCTACTACTCAGTTCCTCAATATCAAAAACACCCATAGTATTTTGAGCTGTTATAGCTGTAATAACACTCATTCCATAAGTCCCATTTGCACTAAAACTTTTTAAATCAGCCTGTATCCCAGCACCTCCTGATGAATCAGAACCTGCAATTGTTAATGTTGGAATTTCATACTTACTCATAACTCTCCTCCTAAAAATAAAATAAAAAAACACCATCTAAATGAATAGATAGTGTTATATCACAAACTAAAAATATATAAATTAAATCTTTTATAAAAAATGATTTTAACTTAAAATAATTTATATATATTTTCAAAACGCTTTCCTACGCTGGTACTATCCAAATCAGGTTCAAGGGTTAATCCTAAAAAGAATTTCTCAGC
>NZ_CAMQRY010000121.1 GCF_947036855.1 uncultured Clostridium sp. | reverse complement strand
TTATGCTTAGTTGCATTAGCTAATCTACTCATATCAATCCACCCTTTTACCCCATTAAAAGTAATTTCTATCCATGACACTCCATTAGCACCTATGATAGGGCTTATCCCTGATTTATATATAAAATCACCTATATATAATTTATATAGAATTTCTCCTTTAGCTACCTCAGATTTCATTTCAGTATTATTTTTATTTATCATATTATATCTAAACATATAGCCTTACAAACCATCCTTATTTTTTATTTTATGTGTACGCTATACTATGAGGATTTTATTATAATTGTGATAATTTCACTATTCACTTATTTTTCTTCTTAATAACTAAAAAAAGCCCTATAAAATATCATTCATCAATCTGAACTACATTTTATAAGACTTTACTATCTATAATTTTTATTTAATTTTTAATTATTTAACCCACTCAATTACATCTTCAGCTGTTCTTCTAGCTTTAGTTCTGTTAGGTGCTTCTGCTCTATAACCAAAAGCTATAAGATAAGTAAATTCATATTCTTCTTTATTTAATAATCCTTTTTCTACAAGGATTTTTTCTACTGCTTCTTTATCAAATCCTTCAACTGGGCATGAATCTACACCTATCATAGCTGCTGCTGTCATCATATTACCCATTGCAATGTAGTTTTGTCTACAATTCCAATCAAGTAATCTATCTGAACCCTCTGATATTTGCATATTAGCTTCTTGGAAACCACCAAGCATAGGTAAAAGTCCTGCAAGGAATTCTTCATCTACACCTTTATTATCAAGCCAGTTATTTTTAACAAACTCTGAATCAAATCTAGTATCTTTTCCCACTCTTGTAAGTCCTAAGATTATATGGCTTGTTGTAGCAACTTGTCTTTGGAATCCCCATGAAACTTTAGCTATTTCAGCTATAAGTTCTTTATTCTCAACAACTAAGAATTTCCATGGTTCAAGACCAAATGAACTTGGTGATAATCTAGCTGTTTCAGCTATCATTTCCATATCTTCTCTTGGAACTATCTTCCCGTTAAATTCCTTTGTTGCAAATCTAAAGTTAAATATATCTATTACATCTTGTCTATTCATTTTAATTTCTGCTACTTAAAATATAGACAAAAGTGTCTATATCAAGAAAATTACTGTTTCTCAGTCCCTCATTTCGTATATACTACTCTGATTTGATATAGAACTCCACAGTCTTTAAATCCGAACTAGCCATCCGTATATAAGTAGCTTTCCCCTTTCTTTATTTTGTTATTCATTTGGCTAGGGCTATTACACA
Organism: uncultured Clostridium sp.; assembly: GCF_947036855.1. Lineage (GTDB taxonomy): Bacteria > Bacillota > Clostridia > Clostridiales > Clostridiaceae > Sarcina. The sequence continues at coordinate 5,440 of NZ_CAMQRY010000121.1, read as the reverse complement.
CTTTCTCGATTTAAAAGTATGTTTAGGTACTTTTATACCTATTTATCTATAATTCTAAGAACTATTAAAAGCTCCTTTGTGATTTAATATCTTCTATTAGTATAAGTAGTATTTATAAAATTTATTTAAAATTTTCTTCAAAATCCTTTAAACATTTATAAATTATTTTATAACTGAAACAACATCCTCAAATGATTGTCTTGTTTTTGGTCTTGGCTCTTCTTTTCTATAACCAAAAGCAACTGTTGTTCCTATTTCAAATTCATTTTTATCAAGCATACCTTCTTCTATAAGAATCTTTTCAAGTGTTGCATGGTCATATCCACCAATTGCACATGAATCAATCTTAAGAAGTGCAGCAGCACTCATCATATTCATTTCTGCCATATGAGTTTGAGTATTTGAATACATAAGTATTAAATCATCTCTGTTTTCAATATCAAATCTAGCTATTTCTAAGCTCTTTAAAGTTTCTGTTATTTGAGCTGCAATTTCAGCTGGAACTTTTTTAATATCATTTAATAAGTGAGCTATGTACTCTGAATCATATTTAAGTGATTTACCATTTCTAGTTAGTAAAACAACAAATTTACTACATGTAGGTATTTGTCTTCTTCCACCCCATGATACAGCCCCTAGTTCATCTTTATATTTTTGATTATCTATAACAACAAATTTCCAAGGCTCAAGACCCATTGAACTTGGTGCAAGTCTTCCTGCTTCAAGTATTACTTTAAAATCCTCGTCACTTATTTGCTTTGTATTATCAAATTCCTTACAAGCGTGTCTAAAATCTAAAGACTCCATTACTACATCATTCATTTTCATCTCAATCTCTCCTTAATCTATATATTAATTTTAAATTTAATCTTCTCTTTAATTTTGCAAAATATAATTTCACACAACCATTACTATTATTATAATAACATACTATGTGTATTTTGTGAATTATTATAAAATATTTCTTCTTTATAAGATTACCCTAAATTTTATCTTCTTATGCAATATACCTTTGAAATATATAGAATATAACTTTATAATTAGAGTATTAAAATCATTTGGAGGATTTACTTATGCAAGAATTTGAAACTAGAATTATGGATATTGATATTCAAAAAATTAGAGAGATATGTAAAAGTGTTTTTGCTATCAATGTAAAAAAAGAAAATCAAGTTAATGATATATATGATTTTTCTGATAGAAGCCTGCTAAATAAAAAAGGCTATGCTAGAATCAGAACTGTTGAAGACCTTATAAATAATAAAACTGTATATTTTATGACAACAAAAAAAATGATATCACAAGATGTTTTTAAAATTATGGAAGAAAATGAAACTATCATAGAAGATGGTGAAATGGGTGCTAAAATTTTTACATCACTTGGTCTTGAGCTTCAAGAATCTATAAAAAAATATAGAGAAAGTTATAAATATAAAAACTCTCTTATAGAAATTGATATAAATGATGAGAGTTTCTGTCCATTCCCATATATAGAAATCGAAACAACATCTGAAGAAGAACTATCAGAAATTGTTACACTTCTTGGTTACACAATAGAAGATACAACATCAAAAACTATTTACCAGATATTAAAAGAAAGAGGTTTTTCACCAAGTCCTAAAGGAAAAGGCTTATAATATTCTAAAAATAGAGTTAATATCACATTTGATATTAACTCTATTTTTAGAAAAAAAGGATTATAACTATTTTACTAGCTATAATCCTACAAATATTCTAATAATTATATGAAGTTTAATTTAAATATTTAACTGCTAAATTTCCATTAAGATGCTTCATGGTATCACAAAGTTCATGCTTTGAAACTTTTATTAAATATCTAAAGTTTTTATCTGTTATTATCTCTAGACTTCCCGACTGATTATAATAGTTAAAGCTTTTAACTTCGCTATAAAGCACAGTAGTATCATCATTTGATGCATTACCCTTCTCAAGCTCTCCTATTACCATATTATCATCCATAAAGGCTACTAAATAGCTCTTACCTTGATTGAACATATTAAAAATATTACCTATAAATGATTTCTTTTTTGTATTATCTACATATGACCCCATTAAATAGCTAATTATTTTATCATTTTTTATACTAAGTCCCGAAGGAACTTCAGCGGTCGATCCATATCCGAGTTCAGACATTTGTTTATGCACTCCCTTTTTTATTAAATTTGTTACTGTATTGTTTATTATAATAAAATTATTTTACAAATGCAAATAACTATATCTATTTAACATAGTGCAAAATATAGTAAATTATACTTAAAATTATTGTAAACTATAAAAAAACATTTTTTTCATATTTAATCCAATTTGAAGTATAATATTAGTATATTATTTAAATTAAATAATGATAACTTAAAATAAAAATAAAACGAGGTGAATTTATGATTGATTTAGCTATGCTTGGTGTTGGCGGTGGAATGCCACTCCCTGGTCGTTACTTATCGGCTAGTCTACTTAATTTTAAAGGCAGAAAAATATTAATAGATTGTGGTGAGGGAACTCAAGTTTCAATGAGAGAACTCGGTTGGGGCTTTAAAGCAATAGATATTATTTGCATAACACATGCACATGGTGATCATATTGTTGGACTTCCTGGACTGCTTTCTACTATTGGAAACTCTGGGCGTGAAAATCCTATCACTATAATAGGACCAATTGGTATAACTAAAATTGTAGATGGACTAAGGCTTATAGCACCTTATCTTCCTTATGAAATAAATATGATAGAAGCTGAAACTTCTGATTTTAAATTTATGGTTAATGATGAAAATCTAAAACTTACTGATAAAGATAGTAAAGTTTTTGAGGCTCTTGAAATTTCAACACTAAAAGTAGACCACTCTACAGAGTGTATTGCATATAGTTTTAAAGTTGATAGAGCTCCTAAATTTGATATAGATAAAGCTACTAAAAATAATGTACCTAAAAATTTATGGGGAAAACTTCAAAAAGGTGAGAATGTTACAGTAGATAATTTAGTTTATTCTCCTGATATGATACTTGGAGATGCTAGAAGTGGTCTAAAATTATCTTATGTTACTGATACAAGAAATATTGATGAAATAATAAATTTTGTTTCTGAAAGTGATTTATTTGTATGTGAAGGAACATATGGTGATGATGGTGATATTGAAAAAGCTATTAAAAATAAGCATATGACATTTAGAGAAGCTGCAACTCTTGCAAAATCTGCGAATGTATCAGAGCTTTTACTAACACATTTTAGTCCTGCAATGCCAAGTCCTAGTCTATTTTCAGATAATGCAACATCAGTATTTGAAAATACTACAATTGGTGAAGAAAAGCTTATTATAAAGCTTAACTTTAAATAAAAAAATGGGTATATCAAAGCGATATACCCATTTCTTATATTATTTTTCTGTATAAAAAGCCAATCCTACACTTCGAGGACCAACATGAAGCCCTATCACTGCTCCAATATCCATTATCTGTGCATCAATTCCAAATTCAGATTTTACTCTTTCTTTGATTTCAATACCCTCTGCTTCATTTAATATATGATAAACTACAATAGCTTTTACAGTTTTTTCACTATTTGCAAGCTTAACTTTCTCAAACATTTTATCAACTGCTTTTTTATGAGTTCTTATTTTATCAAAAAGATCAACTTGCCCATCTTTCACATGTAAAAGTGGAGTTATTTTAAGTATCCCACCAATTAAGCTAGCAATTTTACCAAGTCTTCCACCCTTTTGTAGGTTTTTAAGACTACCTGGTATAAAAACTATATCAACTCTTTTTTTCATTTCTATAATATGATTTTTTATCTCTTCAAGACTAAGCTTACCTTCCATAGCAAGTTTTGCAGCCTCAACAACTAAAAACCCCATACTCATAGCTGTTGTTTCTCCATCTATAAGTTCAATCTTAGCATTTGGATATTTTTCAGTAACTATATTCTTTATAAGATGTGATGTTGAATATGTCCCACTAAGTTTTGAAGATAAAAATATTCCAATAATATTATTTCCCTCACTTGCTGGATTTAAAAACACTTCCTCAAACTCATCCATTGCTGGTTGTGATGATGTTGGAAGTTTATCTGATTTATCTATTTTTTCATAAAACTCCTTAGAGTTTATATCTAATTCTCTTTCACTTTCTCCATTTGTTATCACGCTTAATGAAACAACTCTAATGTCATACTTCTCTATAAATTCTTTTGGTATATAGCTTGTACTATCTGTTACTATTTTAATAGACACTTCACGCCTCCTAAATAAATACTAATATTTCTAAATACTTTTTAAAGTTTCAAAATATTGATAAAAAATATTATATACCCAATGCTTTGATTTGCAAAGTATTTTTTAATAACCTATAAATTTTTACGTTTATTTGTTGCACTAACAAACAAACTCTCAAGATTTTCCCTATCATCATTTTTTATTGCATCTTTAAGTTTTTTAAGTTCATCTTCAAAATCAGTTATTTTATTTATTAAATTTTCTTTATTTTTTAAAAACAAATCGCTCCAAAGTTTTTCATTTATATTTGCAATCCTTGTTATTTCTTTATAAGAATCTCCTGTAAATAAACCTGTATCAACATCTAAATTATCACTATTGACAAGTGAAACTGCAATTGCATGTGGAAGTTGACTTGTAAAAGCTATGATATTATCATGTTCTTCTACCTCTGTTTCAACAATATTTAAAAAGCCCATCTTTCTTGCAAGGAACTTAACTTCATCTATATTTTCTTCTTTATTTTTATCAGTTCTTGTTATTATAAAATTTGCTCCTATAAATACTTTTCTTGAAGCATATTCTATTCCACTTTTTTCTCTACCAGCCATTGGATGCGTTAATATAAAGTCAATATCATCTGATATTTCTATGTTTTTAAGTATATTATTTTTAACCCCTGATGTATCTACAATAACTATTCCCTTTTTAAAATTTGCTTTATTCTTTTCAATAAAATTCTTTATATCATCTGGATATAAACTTAAAATTATCATATCTGCATCTTGTAATATTTCCTTTGCTTCATTACTATCTGCAACTCCGCCTTTTTCTATTATCCCAAGCTCAAAAGCTTTTACTATTGTTTCTTGTTTTAAATCTATCCCTTGAATATTTACCCCATATATTTTCCCTCTAAGGCTAAGTCCTATTGAACCTCCAATTACTCCAAGTCCCACTAATGTTATATTCATAAATCCTCCTTAAATTATTGATAAAAAAAGAAAGCTCTATAAAACTAAATCTAATCAAAGTTTTATCCTTGTTTAAATTCTTAGTTATATCTAGCTTTCTCAAAATGTCTTATTTTTCACTTAAATGATTTTCTAATGCTCTAATCCCCATAATATATCCAAACTCACCAAATCCACATATCTGTCCTATACAAGCAGGTGCAGTTACTGATTTATGTCTGAACTCTTCTCTTTTGTGTA
>NZ_CAMQRY010000120.1 GCF_947036855.1 uncultured Clostridium sp. | reverse complement strand
TCGTTAAAGTTATTGTTATCAAAGGTAGACTTGTAAATATAGTTGTTAAATAAATTTTAATTATAATTTATTTAAATCCTAATTAAAGGTGATATGCAATTTGCATATCACCTTTATAGCTATATAATTATAATATTTCTTTAAAAACATTTAGAACTTTAAGTGCCTTATGTCTTCTTATTTTCTTTATATTTTTCATTTGACCAAGCTTATCAACTCGTTCAAAAGCCTTCTTAGTCATATCCATCCACTCATCTGGTACATATACATTCATTAACTCTTCCATAGGACAACTTAATAAAAACTTTTCTAGTCCAAAGAAAGAATATTCATAAATATCATGTATTTCTATAAGCTTCCCATAATCATGTGCTACATCTTCTGTTATTTCATAAGTATAAATATCACTAAAGAAAAAATTGAACTCTTCCCCTTTTACTTCAAATCCATTGCTATGTACTATTTTTATTTTTTCATTATATTCAAAATTACTTTCATATAACTTGATTATATTTTTATCTATTTCATATACAATAATCTCTGTAACATTTTCTTTTTTTGCAATTTCTTGAATATAAAACCCTAGTCCAAGACCTAAAACTCCACACTTACCATTTGCTCTTGATATAGCTTCTTTAGTTCCTTGTATTTCTTGAACTGATATACTACAAACAAGCTTACCATCCTTTTTAAGTTCTATAGGACCTTCATTTAACATCTTTCTTCTTTTATAAATATACCCATCTGTAAGCTTTGGAATATCTGAGTATATAACTTCTAAATTTTCTAATTTCCCCACCTTTATAAACTCTTTATATTCTTGTATCTTACTCTCACAAGCTTTACCACTGTATGATGTCATATTATTGCTCCTATTCTTTAATAAATTTTATAGGATAGTTAACCTTTTACTATTTAACTTTAATCCTTAAATAAAAAATATTTATAATTATTTTATTTATAAATATTATTATACCATCCAAAAATTAACTATCAATATTTTTTTCATTATACTATAAATTTCTTACATATTATTACATATGTTGTTAAAATTTTATAAATTATATCTAAACCTCCATTTTTTATTTAAAAAATCTAGTATGGAAGTAGTTTATCATTAAAATTTATAACATTATTTTTAGCTATTACTTTTTTCACTTTAAATTTTTCTAAATACATTTCCTCATTTTTTCTTCTTATCTCTTCATATCTATTAAAATTTCCAATTGTAACTTCATCTCCAAGTTCCTCAATTGTATCACGTGCTGCAAGTTTTCTTGCTAGTACTTTCCAAAAACTCACATCATCATATTTATATATAATTTCTTCATTCACTTCATAATCATATTCTGAGCAGCCTAATTCATCTAATGTTTCATCACCACATTTAGACATAAGATTATATAAAGCCTCTGATTGCTCATGAGTAAGACCACTACTTGTTTCCATAATAATATGTGCCCCTAAAAGACTCATTTCTTTTATTATTTCAAAATCACTTTTACGTAAATTTCTTAGGTTATTTATTTTAGCACTCAAAACTTATGCCTCCCTTATTATTTATCTCAATTATAATTTTACCATTATTTGGTAAAATTATAAATATATTATCTTATATTTTTTATTTTTTTGTTAACTTTTCAAAAAAAAGGAATATTTATATGTATGTTTTTTAAAATGTATATATAATATACTACTTTTATTCATTATACTATTGCTTTTATTTTTCATTATTATATAATATAATTACTTTAGTTATTAATTGATAACTAATATTAAAAGGTAGGTGTAAATATAATGGAAAAAGTTTTAATGAGCGAAGATGCTTACAACGAATTTAAGAGTTTTCTTTTAGAAAATGAAGTTACTGATTATACAATAAGATTAGATTTAGCTGGTTACGGATGTAGTGGTCCAGCATTCAATATAAGTGTTGACTCAAAGCTTGATGGAGATATAGAACAACAAGTTAAAGATATTACTTTCATAATAGAAGAAGGATTAATCGCCGATTTCGGTGGATTTAAAATTCTTTCATCATCAGAGAATGAAGGAAATGGTTTAGCTCTTAAACCTTTCATTGAAGCAGAAGGCGGATGTGGAAGTTGTAGTGGTGGATGCCACTAATCCTAGATAGTAAAGTAAACTATTTTAGATTTTAATTGCAAAAAGACGTATCAATTTTAAATTGATACGTCTTTTTTATTTATTAATATTTAAATTTAGTCTTTTGATATAAGCTGTTATCTTACTTATATCTATCAATATCTCTTTGTATATTAATTAATAAATTACTAAGTTCTGAAACTTCACTTTCTTCTATAAGCTTATTTAACAACATTTGATATCGTGATGCTTCACCAGTTCTTCCAAGTGATATTAAAGTTAAGATACTATTCATAACATTTGTTATAATTTCTGATTTAACTTCAAACAATTTTTGAGCATCTTTTATTTCATCTTTTATTTCAAGCATTTCTTCATCTAGCATAAAAGCTGCATCTGCTGCTTTTTTAAGTTTGCTTTTTATATCTATCGGTACATTCTTTTTATATTTATAATTTAGTGAATGTTCTATTGTTGCCCAGAAATTCATTGCTAGTGTTCTTATTTGGAACTCTGCTAGTATAATTCTCTGCCCCTCGGCTAGATTCACTGGATATTTAATAACAACATGGTAACTTCTATAACCACTGTCTTTAACATTTCTAACATAGTCTTTTTCATATAATACAGTCATATCTTTTCTATTACGAAGAAGTTCTATAACACTATCAATATCATCAACAAACTGGCACATTATCCTTATACCAGATATATCCTCCATCTCATACTGAAGTCTATCAACAGGAATGTTATATTTATTAGCTTTTTCTAGTATACTAGAAACCTCTTTAACCCTACCTGTTACGAATTCTATAGGTGAATATTCATTTCGTCGTCTGTATTCTTTTCTAATACTTCTTAATTTAACCTTTAGCTCTTCAACTGCCTGCTCATAAGGAGTTAAAAACTGCTTCCAATTTTTTACAGCCAAATTCTCACCCTCTTTATATATCTTACAATACAAAACTTACCAAGTTATAAGTTCTACTTTTTTTATTATAGCAAAAATAACACTAAAACAGAATATTTTCTGGACGATAATCATATTATTATGAGTTATGACTAGAAAGGATGAAGATATATGACTAATTTACCTAATCAAAATAAAAAAAATACTACTCTATCAATTGAAGACGAAAAAAAACTTTTATTTAATAAAACAATCCATTGTCCTGTTTGTGAAAGTATCTTCAAGACAAAAACTGTTAAAGTAAATGCACCTAGAATTGAAAGTAAAGATTCTGATTTTTTTATAAGATATAAAACAATAAATCCTTATTTTTATGATGTTACAGTTTGCCAAAAATGTGGTTACTCTGCACTTAAAATAGATTTTGACCATATTCGTGAAAAGCAAAGAGAATTTGTACTAAAAAGCATTACTCCTAAATGGTCTGAAACAACATATCCTGATATTTTTGATGTTGATATAGCTATAGATAGATATAAATTAGCTCTTATAAATGCTCTTACCATAAAGAAAAAGCCAAGTACAATAGGTATGATTTGCCTTAAGATTGCTTGGATGTATAGACTTAAAAGAAATGATACTTCCGAACTTTTATTTATAGAAAAAGCTTTTAATAGTTTTGATAGTGCTTTCTTTAATGAACAACTTCCTGTTTATGGTATGCAAAAATCTACCTTACTATATTTACTTGCTATACTTGAATATAAATTAAAACGCCCAGATGATGCACTTCGAAAGCTCTCTGAAGTTCTTATAGATGACACTGCACCGCATAGGCTAAAAGAGTTAACACGTGATTTAAAAGATTTAATTAAAATAGATAAAAAAAGAGCTGAATAAATTTATTCAGCTCTTTTTCTTATTCTAATATTTTAAGTGGTTTAAAATCTATAAAATCACAACTTGTTAAAATATATTCTATTCCATCTCTTTCTTCATTTAATACCCACGCTTCATTTGCATTATGAAGATGACCATATATAACTTTTGAAACATTATATTCTTTAAATATTTCTGTAAAATCTGAATCTTTAAGCGTTTCACTTGTTGATGGATAATGTATCATTACTATTATTTTCTCAAAACCTTTTTTCTTAGCTGCATCAAGAGATAATCTAAGTCGTATTTTTTCTCTCTCAAATATTTTTTTATCATGTTCTGTGAATTTTCTTTGTGTACCTTCAACAATCCAGCCTCTTGTTCCACAAATTGCAATATCTCCATATGAATAGAAGTTATTTTGTATAAAATCCATATCACCATATAATGCATTAAGTTTTGTTATACTAGTCCACCAATAATCATGGTTTCCTCTTATTAAAATCTTTCTCCCTGGTAGATTATGTATCCACTCAAGATCAAGCTTACTATCTTCTTGTCCCATAGACCAAGAAATATCTCCTGCAATTAGTACAGTATCCTCTTCTTTTACTATTTCAATCCAATTTTCTTTTATCTTCTCATGATGTCTTTCCCATTTTGGTCCAAATATCCCCATTGGTTTATCAACATTTAAAGCAAGATGTAAATCTGATATAGCATATAATGCCATGTATAATCTCACCCTTTCTCTTTTAACTACTTTTCTTATCTATCTCTGTTATGTATGCAATAATGCTTGCAACAGCATCATAAACCTCATAGGGTATAGTATCCCCTACTGAAACATTACAAAGTAAATCTGTTAGTTCTTTATTATAAACTATTGGGACATCATTTTCTTTTGCTGTTTCTATAATTTTATCAGCAATCTGTCCCATTCCATGAGCTGAAATAACAGGTGCATCAAAGTTTTCTTTATATTTTAAAGCTGCTGCTTTTCTTTTTTGTTCCATACTTTTCTACACCTTTCTATCAAGTCCAACAGTAACTCCATCACTGAAAAACTCTCTATAATCTGATATATTACTATCAATACTTTCTATTTTCTCACTAACAAAAATATAAGGCATAAAGCCTAATATTTCAAGTGATTTATTAAGATTCTCTTTATTCTCTTCTAATAGTTTCATACTTTTCTTATCACATTTGAGTTCTAATTTCAAATTTTTATTAGCTATTTCTATCATTCCATCAATAGTTCCATGTCTAACTGTTGCTACACTCACCACAAGTTTTAACCTACTTGAATCAAGTCCACCTTTATCTTCTCTATCATCTTTGACTATAAGCTTACAATGATACTCATCATTTAAACTTAATGGTACATCTAAATAGTAATAGTTATTATTAAAATCATTAAATAATTTAAAATCACTTATTTTATCTTTTAAAACAGACATTATAATATTTGAACTTGCATCATTTTTCATAAGTTTATCTGATAAATCCTTTAAGATATCCTTCATAACTTCTTGCTTATCTGCTAACTCAACTTTAACATTTTTAAAATCCTTAAGTAAAGTATCTATGACATTTATGTCCTTTAACTTGCTTGAAAGTTCTAATTTACTACCATCTTTTTCTATATCACTTAAACTAACATCTATATTTTTATGATTATCTTGTATTAACTTTTCTATTTCACTACTAGCCTTTGATATTATATTTTTTATAATTTCTAAATGACTTGAATCTAACTTTTCAAATTTACCAACTAATTTCTCAACTGCCGATAAAATATCTTTATTAAAATTTTCTTTTCCACTAACTTTATCTACTTTTACAAATTCAATAAGTTCTTTTAAAACATCCTTTGTTTTATTTTCAACTAATATATCATCTTTTAAACCTAATACACTATCAATATTATCTTTTAAAATATTAAGCACCTTATTTTCTTTAACTAATATATCTAGCTTTTGAATATTTTCTGAAACTTCTACACTACTGCTTGTGTTACTGCTTATATTAATATTTTTCTCTTTCTGTCCCACCTCAGCATTACTTTTACCATTCTCACTTACCTGACTATTAGTTTTATCTATCTGAATCTTTTGAATATCATTTTTATCAATCTGTTCTAAATTTTTTTCACTGTTATTAATTATCCCTTTTTCACTTACTACATCACTTTCTTTATTGCTCAATAAAGTTTTATCAACTGATATGCCTTTAATTTCATTAAAAAACTTTTCAACTTCACCAAGTTTTACATCTAAAACCTTTGTATTTATATTATTTTCTCCGTTTATATTACTTTCATTGCTTATTTTACTCGCTATATCTCTAATCGAGCTATAAATGCTCTCTCCACCTTTAAAAACATTTTTATATGAATTTATATTATCAGAATTAAAATCAATATTACCCTCTAAAAAAAGCATAATATCCTTATCTGTCATTTTTCCAAAATTATTGAAAAACTTTATCAGTTCTGACTTTGTATTTTGCTTACTTCCCTCTGTGTTTCCACCTTTTATTTCTAAATATTTTTCTATAAAACTATCTATAAGTTTAGGATTTTCACTTGCCTTGTCTCTATAATCTACAAGCATAGTAACCATTTCTATATTTTCTTTAGTAAGAGGAATATTAAAATCCATCATTTTCTCTATTATAGGTTTTTTACTAATATCTACTGATAATTTTTTTAAAATCATCTCTAAAGGGTCGCTCTTTTGCCCTGTTGCTTTATCCTGATTATTATGAATAAGTTTTAATTTTAAATTACCATCCTCAAAACCATCAAATTCAAAAGATACAAAACCA
>NZ_CAMQRY010000119.1 GCF_947036855.1 uncultured Clostridium sp. | reverse complement strand
ATTAAAAAGTTACCATCAAACTAGATGATAACTTTTTAATATTATTTGCTTAATAATGCTATGAAAATTGAAAGAAATAATAAAATCATAAGTATAGAAATAACCTTATCCATATATGAAACAGAAACATCTATATTTTTATAAAGTGAATCTCTAATAGTTTTTTTAGGGATTTTTTTCTCATCAACATTCTCTTCTTTATTTAAATTTTCTTCCATAAATTAAAGTCCTCCATTATTTTTTAGCTAAATATTTTCTTACATCTAGTGATACTGCTACAATTATTATTAGTCCTCTTATTATAAACTGCCAGTAAGCATTTACACCTATAAAATTAAGACCATAATTTATAACTTGTAAAAGGATAGCACCAAGTAAAACTCCAGGAATTGTACCAACTCCACCAGTAAATGAAACTCCTCCAACAACACATGCAGAAATTGCATCAAGTTCATAGTTAAATCCAGTAGCTGTAGTTGTAGAACCAGCTCTTGCTGCTTCTAAGAACCCTGCAACACCATAAAGCATTCCTGAGATTACAAATATGGCTATGATATTTCTAGCTATATTAACACCTGATACAGCCGCTGCTTCAGTATTTCCACCAATAGCAAACATGTTTTTACCAAGTTTTGTCTTATTCCAAATAAACCACATTATAATAGATATTATTGCTAAATAAAATATAAGATATGGTATTTTAAACTCACCTATTTGAAAACTTCCTGTTACAAACTCTAAATATCTTTCATCAAGATTAGCAACAGGTTGAGCACCAAGTGGAGGTCTATCTATATAAAGACACGATATTCCATATGCTATAAGTTGTGTTCCAAGTGTTATTATAAAAGCATGAACCTTAAGCTTAGCGACTCCAAATCCATTTATAAATCCAAAAATACCACCTATAACAATAGCTGCAATTAATGGAATTACTAAAGGTAACATAGGTAAATCAGGATACATTCTTGAAGCATAAGTTGTCGATTGTAATAATGATGCTGAAACTATAGCTGTAAGCCCAAGTATTCGCCCAGCTGATAAATCAGTTCCTTGCAGAACAATAAGCCCTGCAATACCTAGTGCAAGTATTCCTCTTGTTGAAGCTTGACTTAAAATATTTGTTAAATTTCTAAATGATAAAAAACTAGGTTCCTTTATAACAAAAAATACTATCATCATTGCAAGAACTATATATAATGCATAATTTAAAAGAAAATTCTTTAGACTTTCTTTATTAAAATTAATTTTTTTTAATTTATCCATCTCTATTCCCTCCTTAAATAAACTTAGCTGCAAGTTCCATAATTTTTTCTTGATCTAAATCTTTAGTTTCTTCAATCCCAGCAATTCTTCCATTAGACATAACTAAAATCCTATCGCAAATACCAAGAAGTTCTGGCATTTCAGAAGAAACTACTATTATTCCCTTATCTTTATTTGCTAAATTAATAATCAGTTGATATATTTCATATTTAGCCCCTACATCAATCCCTCTTGTGGGTTCATCAAGTAATAGAATTTCAGGTTTGGTTAAAAGCCATCTACCAATAATAACTTTTTGTTGATTTCCACCAGATAATGATTTAATTTGAGTTTTCTGTGATGGTGTTTTTACTTTCATGCTATCAATAACCCATTTAGTATCTTCAGCTATTTGTTTATCATCAACGATTCCAAATTTATTACTATAATTATCTAGATTAGCAATCATTGTATTAAATTTAATATCTAGTCCACCAAAAATACCGGTAGCTCTTCTTTCTTCAGTTAAAAGGGTAAATCCATTTAAAATAGCAGCTTGTGAATTTTTATTATTAATTATTTTACCATGTAACTTAATTTCACCTGAAGATTTTCTGGCTATTCCAAAAATAGTTTCAAGAAGTTCTGTTCTCCTTGATGCTACAAGTCCAGCAACCCCTAAAATCTCACCTTTACGAAGTTTAAAACTAGCATCTATAACTGAAGGTTGATACATTCCAGTTAAATTAGCAACTTCTAAAATAACCTCATTAGGTTTATTTATTTTTGGTGGAAATCTTTCCGTTAAATCTCTTCCTACCATAAGCTTTATTATTTTATTAGTTGTTAAGTTCTTAGCTTCTATAGTATCAATCCACTTCCCATCTCTCATTATAGTAACATCATCTGAAATTCTAAGTATTTCCTCCATTTTATGAGAAATATAAATAATTCCACAGCCATTATCACGAAGTCTATTTATTATTTTAAATAACTGTTCAACTTCATCATGAGTTAAAGAAGAGGTTGGTTCATCTAAAACTAAAAGCTTAGTATTATATGAAACTGCTTTAGCAATCTCAACCATTTGTCTTTGTGAAACTGATAGATTTTTCATTTTAACATTAGGGTCAATATCTATTTCTAGTTCTTTAAAAATTTTTAAAGTTTCAGTATACATTTCTTTTTGATTTATAAATCCAAATTTTGTTTTATATCTTCCAAGCCATATATTATCAATAATATCTCTTTGAAGAACTTGATTTAATTCCTGATGCACCATAGACACACCATTTTCCATTGCTTGCTTAGGATTAGAAAATTTCTGATTTTGTCCTTCTATAAATATTTCACCAGCATCTTCATTGTAAACACCAAATAAGCATTTCATTAATGTAGATTTTCCAGCACCATTTTCACCCATAAGTGCATGAACAGTACCTGCTCTTACATTTAAATTTACACTATCTAAAGCTTTAACACCTGGAAATTGTTTTGTAATTCCCTTCATCTCCAATAAATATTTAAACTCACTCATAATATCACCTCGTAACCTTAATAAAATTAAACATAAATTAATATGTAAGTATTTTAAAATTTAAAAATTCAACCTCAAATTACAATATTCATTTGAGGTTGAAAAATCAATGCTATTTTATATATGGCTTATAAGGAATACGAACAGCAACCTCTGATTCATCAAGTTTATACTCTGTTCCATCTATAGCACTTTTACCAGCAATTAAATTAAGTCCGCACTCATAAAGAGCTTGTGCCATTGCAGGTGCATCTTGAAGAACTGAACCTGTCATAAATCCTTTTGATATTAGATCTTTTGCAGCATCAGTTGCATCAACTCCAACAACTGGAATCATTTTAGTATCATCACCTTTATTTAAGTCTTGAGCATTAAGTGCTGCTATAGCACCTTGAGCCATACCATCATTATTAGCTATAATAACTTCTATGCCTTCATTATATCTAGCAAGCCAAGCTTCTGTAGCATTTTGTGCAAGTCCTTGATCCCAGTTACAAATTTGATTAGCAAGTTCTTCTACTTTTATTCCTGCTTCCTCTATTGTTTTTACTGAATATTCTGTTCTAGCAATTGCTTCTGGATTATCTGGCTCACCTTTTAACATAACATATTGCATTATTCCATCGCCATTTGTATCGAGTTCTTTATTTGCCTTCCAAGCATCTGCTAATATCTCTCCTTGCATTACTCCAGCTTCTTTAGCGTTTGTACCAACAAATAAAGCTTTATCATATGATTTTATAACAGCTACATCTGGTTCTCTGTTAAATAGAATAACTGGAACGCCTTCCTCTTCAATTTTATCTACTACAGCTTGTCCAGCGCCTGTATCAACTAAATTAACCATTAATAAATCCATATCTTTTTGAAGAAGAGTATCTATAGCATCATTCTGAACTCCCTGATCACCTTTTCCATCAACAAACTCAAATTCAACCTTACCTTTATTAGCATCTTCAATTGCTTGTAAACTTTGTCTAACAGTTGAAATATAAGTATCATCAAATTTATATAAACAAACTCCTATTTTAAGAGTTTCTTCTACAGCTTCACCACCTGTACCCTCTTCCTTAGGAGTTTCTTCAGCTCCACACCCAACAGCTATACCACCTATTAATGTAGTAGCTAAAATAAGACCAAATATTTTTTTCATCTTCATAAATATCCCTCCAATTAAAATATAAATTCTTTATACTCTAATATTATAATTATTTGGATGTTTTTTACATTGAAAATTCTTAGAACATATATAAAAAAACTTTGATATTTTTTTATATTAATAGAACGTAAAAAAGACGCACACATTATTTTGATATTTCACAAAATAAGTGTACGTCTATATTTTAAGATAATTAAATTACCTCATATTCATTTAAAAAGAGTTTCCTATTTAGAAGCTTCTTCTATTGCAACAGCAACAGCAACTGTAGCTCCAACCATAGGGTTGTTACCCATTCCGATGAATCCCATCATTTCCACGTGAGCAGGAACAGATGATGAACCAGCGAATTGTGCATCTGAGTGCATTCTTCCCATAGTATCAGTCATACCATATGAAGCTGGACCAGCTCCCATGTTATCTGGGTGAAGAGTTCTTCCTGTACCACCACCTGATGCTACTGAGAAGTATTTCTTACCAGCAAGTAAACGCTCTTTTTTATAAGTTCCAGCAACTGGGTGTTGGAATCTTGTTGGGTTTGTTGAGTTACCAGTGATTGATACATCAACACCCTCTGAATGAAGTATTGAAACTCCTTCTCTTACATCATCAGCACCGTAACATCTAACTTTAGATCTAGCACCGTTTGAGTAAGGAATTTCTTTAACTATTTTAAGATCACTTGTGAAATAGTCAAATTTAGTTTCAACATATGTGAATCCATTAATTCTTGAGATTATTTGAGCAGCATCTTTTCCAAGACCGTCTAATATAACTCTTAATGGTTCTTTTCTTACTTTGTTAGCTTTTTCTGCTATTTTAATAGCTCCTTCAGCTGCAGCAAAACTTTCGTGTCCTGCAAGGAATGCAAAACAAGCTGTCTCTTCTCTTAAAAGTCTAGCTCCTAAGTTTCCGTGACCTATTCCAACTTTTCTGTTATCTGCAACAGAACCTGGAATACAAAATGCTTGTAAACCTTCTCCTAAAGCTTCAGCAGCTTCAGCAGCGTTTGTGCATCCTTTTTTAATAGCTATAGCAGCTCCTAAAACATAAGCCCACCCAGCATTTTCAAATGCGATTGGTTGAGTTTCCTTAACTATTGTGTAAGGATCTATTCCTAAATCATCACAAACCTTCTTAGCATCGTCTAATGTTTTCATTCCATATTGCTCTAATACAGGTGTGATTTGATTAATTCTTCTTTCATAACTTTCAAATAATGCCATTTTAAATTTCTCCCTTCTAATTTATTATTCGTGTCTTGGATCAACTGTTTTAACAGCTTCGTCAAATCTACCGTATTGTCCAGTAGCTTTTTCCATAGCCTCTGCAGCTCCCATTCCTTTAGCAACCATTTCCATCATTCTACCTAAGTGAACGAATCTATATCCGATAATTAATGAATCAGCATCTAATGCTACTTTAGTAACATATCCTTCAGCCATTTCTAAGTATCTAGGTCCTTTAGCTAAAGTACCATACATTGTACCAACTTGTGATCTAAGTCCTTTTCCAAGGTCCTCAAGACCAGCTCCGATTGGTAATCCGCCTTCTGAGAATGCAGTTTGAGTTCTTCCATACACTATTTGAAGGAATAATTCTCTCATAGCAGTGTTTATAGCATCACAAACTAGGTCTGTGTTTAATGCCTCTAATATTGTTTTTCCTGGTAATATCTCTGACGCCATAGCAGCAGAGTGAGTAGCTCCTGAACAACCTATCATTTCGATTAGGGCTTCTTGGATTATACCATCCTTAACGTTTAAAGTTAATTTACAAGCCCCCTGTTGAGGTGCACACCAGCCGACACCATGAGTTAATCCTGATATATCTTTAATCTCTTTAGATTGAACCCATCTTCCTTCTACAGGAATTGGTGCTGAACCATGATTTGGTCCTTTAGCAATTACACACATTTCTTGAACTTCGCTTGAATACATCATATTCATTTCTCCTCCCTAAAAAATAACTTATAGTTATTTGTCCCTAAACACTTAACTATATTTTATATTTTGAATAGCTTGTACTATTTAAAATAATACTGCTAACATGTTCTATTCTACCAAATTTATTGCACTCTAACAATAGTTTTTAAAAAAAATGTTTAAATTTTACCAATATAAACTTTACATATTGATATATATTTTTAATTGTGATATAATTAATAAACAAGCCTGAGTGGTGGAATGGCATACACAGCGGACTCAAAATCCGCCGAGTTTTTCTCTTGAGGGTTCGAATCCCTTCTTAGGCATTAAGCTAAATACAAAGTTAAGAGCATCTTGGAAAATAATCCAAGATGCTCTTTTTATTTTGAATAGTCAGTTTTTGGTCAGTTAAAAATTAAGCTTTTAAGGAAATTATTAATTTTAAAAAAGACTAAAAGGGATATAACTTTTATTAAACTGACTTTGAATTTTATATTTTATTAGGATTGATTAACATAGCATCCAATACTCTAAGCATATATTTACTTAGTTTAATTTTCAAAATATTTTTTTTCAATTTTTTCAGTTTATCACCTTTATCAATCATTACAATTTCACCTCCTATTCTTAATTTCTTAAGTATTTCCATAAAACTTTTTTTTATACATTTTATTAAATAGGCTTAGGTAATTTACTAATAAAACTATGAGTTTTATCACCATCAAAAATTACATTAAGCGAAGAGAATTTTTCCATATCTTCTAAATCAGCATATTCAAAATCTCCAACCTTACCTTTAAACTTTTCAAAATCATTTGCATTAGTTCCTTTCATTATCATATAACTTGCTCCACTACCACCAAGAGCCTCTTCTATTTCTGAAATTTGATTGAAATAGTGATTTG
>NZ_CAMQRY010000118.1 GCF_947036855.1 uncultured Clostridium sp. | reverse complement strand
CCAAACACAATTTTAGTGTTTGGGTATTTTTATTTCATATAAAAAATCATAAAAAATTCTTTTTTCAGTGGCCTCTAGTTTTTTAGTTGCACTTTTTGTAATTGGAAGTGTTCAAATAGGATTTATAATAATGACGATACTTATAATAATAGCATTTTCTATATTTACAATTTTTAAAGATAAAATAATAGTATAGTTTCAAATGGAGTAAAGATTGTAAGATGTTTACTCCATTTTTCATTTAAAAAATAAACACTAAAATAAAATACTCGTAAATGATGATTTATAAAAATAAACTTTTGAAAATTCACTATTAAATGATAAAAATTCAAAATGCAAGTAAAAATAAAATAATATGGTTTATTTTTAACCTTCATAAGACCAATAATATAATTTATAAATAAAAAAATTAATTACATTCAAAAATTTAGAATATTAATTACCGATAAAGAGTTTAACAATAGAATTTTATGTAATACTGTAGTTTATATACTATTTAGTAATCTGAAGAGATATAATAAATAGTATGAATGCTTTTGGGGGGATTTAATTATGAAAAAAATATTTAAAGGGATATTGTTATTTTCAGTTGTGCTTTGGGGGACACTTGTTATTTTAAAAGTAAAAAGTGAAGCAATTGAATATTTTAAGAAAGAGGATGAGCAGGTATATGTTGAAACTGCAGCAATTATAAGTAAAAAGGGAATGAACCTTGTAGAAAGTTCACAAGAAAAGATGCTTTCTATATCTAATGAACTATTAAATGTAAATAAAATATATAAAAATTCTAAATTTATAGATTTAGAAAATATAAATACCAAAGTTTTAAATATTCAAGAGATAACAGGAAAACTTAAAAGTTTAGTAGATATGAATATGTTTATAAATTTAGATGGATTTAGAAAAGATGTAGAACATTTTAATTTACTTGTAGAAAATTATATAGTACTTATAAATGATGCAAATATTAAAAAAGATGAAAACCTTTTAGCCAATATATATTTAAAGGGTACTGAGTGTAGTGAATATTATCAAAGTATAATTAGTAAAGTTGAAACTTATGAGGTTGGTTAGTACTTTATTTTAAATTTTACTTGTGATAAAATAGTTATGTTGAAAAATGGAATAATAAAAAATTAAAATACAGGAGATTATAACAAATGACAAAAGGCAAAAAAATAGGAATTGCAGTAGCTGTTATCTTAGGTTTAATTATTCTTGTTTCTGGTGTTTTTATGAAACCTAAATCAGGAAGTAGTTCAGTAGAACCAGGAACATATGCAAAAAATCAAGTGGAAAAACTAAATCAATTACAGCAACTTACAACACAAATATATAAAGATGAAGAAACAACGGATATGGTACAGCTTAAAAGTCAAATTACACATATTAGCGGTAGTCAAGAATCATTATTTAATGGCATGATAACGGATCTTAATACAGCTAAAGATGCAATTGGTCAAAGTAGATATGATAAAATATCTGCTGTTTTACAAAACAATGTAAAGCCAGCGTATCAGTTAGTAATTACTGATGCAAATGAAATTGTTAAAAATGGATATGATCAAAATCCAGGGCAAACAGTTGAAAATTATCAAAATGCAATGAAAGCAATTTCAACTGCACAAAACACTATATCTAGCACACAAAGTACTGCTAGTTCAGAAAGCTAAAAAAAGATGTGAACTTAAATTTAAGTTCACATCTTTTTTTTAGTTGTTTTAAATTTTGGTGGAAAAAAAACTTTAATTTATATATAATGTTTATAGTAAAATAATAAACAAAAGCTAATTTAAGTTTAGTGCGTACAAAAGGAGAAAAAATATGAAGATAGTTAAAGAACTTTGGGAAGAAGTTTTAGAAATAATAGAGGAAAATATACGACAATTTTCAAGCGATTCATTAGAATGTGGTGCTAGCATTTCAAGAGTAGAAGAAGTTGAAGCTGAAATGGGCGTTAAATTTCCAAGTGGATTAAAAGCTTTATATTTGAAAAATAATGGAAGTGTAGGACTTGGAGCTATACTTGGATTTGAACTTATAACACTTGATGATATGCTAATTGTCTGGCACAATAATAAAAAAACATTAGCAGATGGTAAATATGCAGGTATTGATATAAAATCATCAGTAGAATCTACTGTTAGAGAAGTTCAATTTGATGAAAAGTGGATACCGTTTGCATATAATAATATTCACACATATTTAGCAGTTGATTTAAACCCAGGAGAAAAAGGTGCTAAGGGGCAAATTATCAATGTTGGAGATGCACAAGGCAATGAGGTTAAGTATGTCTTAGCAAAAGATATAGAAGAACTTTTAAATGATACGATAATGATATATGAAGCTAATGGATTAAAGATTGAAGAAGAAATTGAAGTTTCAGAGATTAGAGAGAATGAGACAAAAGAGTTACTTCTATTTATGGATAAGCATTTCTTTAATATAATAGAAGATTATAAAAATGGAAATGGAATATATGAGGAGCTTAATTCATCATATAATAATAGAGAGTATGATGATTACTCTGAGGAAGATGGTTATGATAAGTATAGTGATGATGACGATGATGAGTATCATGAATATGATTCATACGAAGATGAATATTAAAATATAATAAGAATTTAAGAGAATCAACTTATAACTTGCTTTTAGGGAATTGCTATATTGAGATTAAGTATATATTATGCTAATCGTTAATATAGCTTTTGTCTATATATAATAATTAAATTTATAACAATTAAATTTATAATACACTTTATCAGTAATAAATTTTATGTTGAAAATTTATTATAAAGATAAAAAAAAGCAACTATTTTATATGATTTCTTATTTTTACTAGCTAAAATTAAAAAATGTTTTTCTGTTAGTATTAAATTTAAACATATTGTTAAAAAAAAAAACAAATATTATACTGAAAATATGTTAGAATTAGAGTAATGGTAGAAAAATGTCGGAAGTTGTACAGGCTTTATAATTTCAGAGGATTTTTTTACTAATAACAAATAGTGACGTGTTTATGTAATTATCTAAAAGGATATATTAATAAATCTTAGATTGGTGATATAATATTAATTAAGTGGTTATGGATATCTAATCAAGGTTTTTAATTTTAGAGCTTTGAAAATCAACCTTTAAAATAATTATTTTAAGACAAATATCTAAGCGTTTTATGGGGTTAAAGCCTCGATTGAAAATTTTATAGGAAATATCTTTAATAATCTCTATATTCTTTAGTTTTTTAATTGTAAATTTGGAAATACTAAAGAATAAGGCTAAATTAAATTAGAATATCTAATTTAATATGAGCAAATCCTGTAGCACTAAGTAAGAAAGCTACATCTTTAAAAAGAGGATAAGGTCTGAAATTTTAGCTATAGGGTACATTAGTTTGAAAGGAGATAAATAATGAAGATTGCTTTTTTAGATTTAGAGTTTACAAGAAAACCTTATGATTCTACGTTTATCAATGAAATAATAGAAATGTCTTGTATAAGTTCGCAGATAGAGGATGAATATACACTTAATAATGACGGATATATTGTTTCAGAGTATAAGCTTAGCGATAAAAAGAGTGATAAGTTTACAACGCTTGTAAAACCAACAATAAATACATTTCTTACAAAAGAAATTGTAGAGTATACAGGGATAAACCAAAGAGAACTTGATAATACAGGTATACATTTAGAGGAGGCTATTAATAATTTATATACTTATATAAGAAAAAATGACATTGTAAGAATATATATATATGCTAGATACTCTAAAGATTTATTAACTAGTGCAAAGAGAATTTTAAGAGGTAGACTTGATAAGAAAATAGATTATATAATTAATTTATTAAAAGATATCAATTATTATTCAAATACAGCTAGAGAAAGACTTGTAAGAAGTATATCAAATGTGAGTAACTTTGAAGTTCAATTCTCTAAAGAAACGCTTATAAATAAAAAGAAATTTTCATTAAATGACACATATCTTGTGCTTATGAATAAAAAAGAAGTTAGTGCTAAATCAAAAGTTAAATCAGTGTCAGATGCAATGATAATTAAGGATGTATTTTTCTCAGATGAAAAAAATATAAACGATGAATTAAATGAGATAGCATATAGAATAGAACTCAAACGTGAAAAGTTACATTCTATAGTTCTTGGTAAAAAAGATATTATTGACTGGATTTGTTCTTCTACAAGTGTTGAAGATTTAAAGAAATATAAGACAGAGAGCCTTGAAAATGTTATGAAATCTATAATTTATATAATTAAAGAATTTAAACATAAAATAGGTACAAAATCTGAAATTTCAGTATCTAGCATCAATAAAAATGATAAATGGTTATACATTTATACAAATGTACTTGCTACTGCAAGAGATATACAATCAGTTTATGGATTAAAGGTTAAATCTGTTAAGGATTGTATAGATATTATGCTTGAAAAAGAGAAGGAAGTTGAAGCTAAGGAGTTAGATGCAAATGCAACATCTATACTTATGGAAAGTGGAGATGATTTTGAAAAGTTCAAAGAGCAGGTAAGTAATAAAAGTGAGAAAATGATAAATCTTCTTATTTCTAAGTGCAAGGATATATTAAAAGATTATGAGCACGGTCATGCTTTTAAAGTATATACAACTAAGCTTGGAATATTAAATGGAATTTTAGCTAAATAAAATAAACAGTAAATGTAACACGGTAAATAATTTAAGAAGGTAGACTAAATAGTAACACATAAAACTAATAGTAACTTAAAATATGCGAATAGAGGGAGACAGCAATGAAATATAAAGTAGTAGGAAATAATGATTCAATATTAAACGCAAGATATAATAGTTTTATGGGAGAAAGTTATGGGTATCTTGTTGGATTACTTCATAGAAAGTTAAACAGCGAGTGTAATAAAGATTTTAGAATAGCTATAGAAAGAGAATTTTCAGAAACTTTAAAAACAGTTACAGGGTCATATATATCAGCATATGAGGTTGAAAAGGTAAAAGCCAACTATGTTACAGAAAAAGAAGAATATAAAAAATCTGGGCATAAAATGCTTAAATATATATATACTTTCTTATCAAATGAGTATGCAAGTGATAAGAACTTTGATGTCAGAATGACTATTTTTAAAATTGTTGAAATGTTTAAAAATGATGGATTAAAGGGTTATGCTCTTGATCATTTATTATTAAGTATAAAACTTTAATAACTTATAAATAAAAGGGCTTTTAGCCCTTTTAATTTTTTGGAGGGAAATACCATGGATAAATTAGAAAGATTAAAGAACATAGTAGAAGCCGAAAAGTTTGATATACATAAAAAATTAATTAGATTTTCATTAATAAATAGAGAAAGTGAACTTACTTTTTCAAATTTTTATAATGTAGATAATAATGATGAGGTTTTAACTTTTATAGAGAATATAGTTATACCATCAGCTGCAATGTCTATCCTTACAGAAGAAAATGGAGATATTATTGTTACGATAGAAGATTCAGATGATTTTATAGAGTTATTTAAATCATATGGAGCAGAAGATAAGCTTGTTAAGAAATGTGAAAGATTATACCATGAAATTAATAAATTTAAAACTACTAAAAAGTTTGAGTATGCTGATTTTGCAGAATTTTTAGATCATATAAGTTTTGAATTAACAGAAGATCATTTTATACTTATATCACTTGAATATGCAGAAGATACACCACAGTACCTTAATCATATGTACCATGAGTATCAAGAGATGAATCATCTTGATATTTTAGAACAGGAACTTGCAAAAATGAATCTATGTATAGGTGGATTCCTTGATATTTGTGCACATACGGATAAGTATGAACATGAAATAAAAGAGAAATTACTAGATTTACTTCCATACTAAAAATTTGTAATATGATTAAGAGATATTCTTTTATCAAATTAGTATTAAAAAAAGAATAATTAGAAGTAAAAAAGCAGAAAATAATTATTATATTATTTTCTGCTTTTTGCTATAAAATTGTTTTACTTGTTAACAATTTTTTGATATACTGTGAATTGCTAAAATAAATATGTCGGATTTTGGAGGTTGTATGGCTAAAAATATAGATTTAATTTCATATCCATTTTTAGATGAAGATTTTGGTAGTACAGATCATGAGGTTTTAAGTGATTTTTTATCATCTGTGCTTGGAAGAATATTATCAATGGATACACCATTATATGAGGAAACTTTTTGGCTTATGGAAATGGCACTTCATTTAAATGGTTCAGTGAGAGGGCGTATTGCTGTGACAGAGGCTGATATAGATAGAGGGCTTTCAATGCTTTCAAAATATAGAGAGAATAATAAGGATAGATTAAGTGGATTTGTACTCCCTACTGGCTGCAGATTAGCATGTGAATATCATATTGCTAGAGGTGAGGCTAAAAAAGTTTCGAGAAATTTACATCTTGTAAGAAATAGCGGTATAAAAGTTGATGAAATATTAATTGATTTTATTGATCTTATGACAAATATACTATTTGTATTTTCGCTTGAGATTAATAGATTAAATGATATAGATGAAAAAGTCTTTATATCAAAATCTTATGGGAAGTTTAAATAAAATTAAATAACAAAGGAGAAAGAACTAATGAAAAAAATGAGTTCAAAAATTATAGCAGCAATTATAATTATAGCAATAGTAGCAATTGCTATCGGTCTTGGTAATAAATATATATATGGACCAGCTATAAAGGGTTCTAAAACATTAACAATAACAATTGAAGACCAAATGAATAATAAGGTAATAATGAATAAAGAAGTATTCCATACGGATGCAAAAACTTTAGATCAATTCATGCAAGAAAATAAAATAGAATTAAATGCAGAAATTACACAAGAATATGGGATGCCATTCTTAATGGGTCTTAAAGGTCTTAAAACTACAGATATGAAGAC
>NZ_CAMQRY010000117.1 GCF_947036855.1 uncultured Clostridium sp. | reverse complement strand
TAAAGGTAATTCAATATTTTCATATACTGTATATGTTGGCACTAATCCAAAATATTGTAGAACAAATCCAATCTCTTCATTTCTTATTTTTGCTAGTTCTTTATCACTATATAAACTTATTTTCTTTCCTCTAAAATAATAATCTCCTTTAGTTGCTCTATCTATACAACCAAGAATATTTAAAATAGTTGATTTTCCTGAACCAGATGCTCCAACTATTGCAACTAATTCACCTTCATTTATACTAAATGATATATTTTGTAATGCTTCTGTTTTAGCATCATTTTTACCATATGTTTTTGAAATATCTTTAAGCCTTATTATCTCCATTATTCTTGCCTCCTAATTAAATCAGTTACTGAATATTTATTTAAATATCTAATAATAATAGTTGCTACAATCATCATAAAAATGCCCATTATTAAAATTGTTATCATAAAATCTATAAAATTAAAATTAAATATAGGAATTGCTTTAAGTAACCCTAATGAAATTAAACAGCTTATGGTAAGTAGTATAATCACCTCACCCACAACTCTCTTTTTAATATCTTTCATAGTTGCTCCAAGCATAATATTTATCCCATATTCAGCCTTATCCTTTATTATTGAATTAATCATAATTATAACTATTGATATCATTGTAAAAGCAATTATCAAAATTGCTGTGAATATAACCGGACTCAAAGTATCCATAGTTTCTTTCCTATATTCTTTTATTTCTTTTTCTAAACTCTCTATTTTAAACTTATATTTAAACCTATCCAATTCTTTATTTATCTTTTTAATATCTATATTTTCATTAAGTACCATATAACCATATCTTAAATAATTAGCTAGACTAATCTTAATTGCACCTTTTTCTTCAGTCTTAGCCCCATTTAAATGATTTATAATTTCATCATTATAAGGAAATATCATTGAATTATCTAATGTTTGACCTACTACTGAAATTCCACTTTCAAATACATAATTATCTTTATCTAATATCCCAATTACTTTAAGTTTAATAGCCTCTTCTTCTATTCCATCTAAATCTAATGCCCCTATAGTATCTCCTATATTATATTTATCCTTATAAATATTCCCCAAGATAACCGGAACCTCAGTTTTTAAGCTTTCAAAATCTTCAATTCCGCCTTTTATAAATGAATAATTCATCTTTTTTAAGAATTTTTTATTTGCAGTATATGCTTGTACTCTTAAATACTCTTCATTTTTATATTCTATAGGATCATAAGTAAGTACCGTTCCATCTAACACACTATTTCTTTTTATAGGCATATCATCTATAGTGATATGTAAAAAATCAAATTCTTTAGAATTTTCAAAATAATCTTTTATCTTAATAAGCTCATTTATATCACCAACAAGCCCTGCATCATCAACCTTAATTGAATATAAATCATTCGCGATACTTTCAGATTTTATATTACAATACTCGCCATCTTTAAAATAAGAATTTATATTAGAAATAGATAGATTCATATCATTTAAAGTCTGTATAGCAACAAATATACACATAAGTCCAATAGTAAATTGAATTACCGTTAATATTGAATGTATAATTTTTTTACATATTCCTTCATAAATAAATTTAAAATTCATCTAAGTATTCTCCTTAATTATTGTATTTATATCTAATCTTAAAAGCTTAATAATTGGTATTACTATAGCTACTGTACTTATAAAAATATTTACAATAAGTAAAACACCATATACACCCAAAGTAATATTACTCTCTACGCCTCTAAGAATATGAATAAGACTCCATACAATAGCAGTGATACCTAGTGAAATAATAACTGTAATCACATACTCCCTCCATAACTTAATAGCAATAGATATCTTAGTTCCTCCAACTAAACTTTCAATACCTATAAGTTTTTTTGTTTTATCTATCCAATAAGTCCCTATATTTATGATTAATGAAACTAGTGAAATACTCGTAAGAATTCCAAGTATTATATGTATACTATTTTCTCCAATAGCTACTTTTAATGGATTAATTATACTTTCAACTGCTCCCATGTAAACTTCAATATTAAAATCTTCTTTTAACTTACTAGATACTTCCTCATAAATATTTTGCTTACCTTTAACATCTATTTTCATTGCTTCCATAGTAAGATTCTCTTTTAAAGACTTCATATTTAAATAAATAGTTTTATTAAAGATATCATAATCCTCCAATACTCCTACAACATTATAACTTTCATTGTTAATACTAATTTTCCCATTTATTATACTATCTTTAAAATCATAACCAACAATGGCAACTTTTTTACTTTCTATGAGTTCATCTTTTTTAAACATACGCCCACTACTTAGTTCAAAGCTCTTTTCTATATCATAATTATAAAAAATACATTTTATAATTTTATCTTCTTCTACTAACATATCTTTTTCTATAATAATTTCTTCTTCAGAAAATAATTCCAGTAAATACTTATTATCAATTTCTATACCTCCATTTATCATAAAATGCTTAGCATTTTTACTTAATAAAGTATTTTGTAATTTAAACTCACTTTGAATTGTTATTATATTTGAAATTATCCAAATAAAAAAAATATTTATCATTAGAAAAATTATAAAAATAAATATATAATTTTTCTGTAACTTTTTCATGTTTCCTGCTCCTTCATTATAAAATTAAAGGTATTAGCCTTTACAGTTATAATACCTTTAACTCTATTTATTTAATTTTATGGTGAAGTTCTATCAGATATTGATCTACTTCCCGATACTGCTGAATGAAGTCCCATAACACTAGCTTTCCTATACGTAGCTTGTGGAGTTTGGACATACCCATCATTTTCCGTTCTTGAAATGACTGTAACCCAATTTGAATACTTTACAACTGTTTCATTAACACTACATTTTTTATCTGCCCCTGTCCAAGCAAATGCCTGATCATTAATTGCTCCATTATACTCTTTTATACCAGTTTTTGTGAATTTTAATGTAAATACATTTACAGAAAATACTGACATCATAATACCTAACATAACATAACTGAACACATTACTATTTTCTTTGTTTTTAATTCCATGCCAGTACACCTACATATTATCATTTTTGTTATATTATGGCAATACATTAGTTGTACATTATTTAAATACTACTTATTCCTAACATACTATTGCAGTTATGCTTCTGCCACTAAAAAACTTAGAGCTCAAATGCTATAATCATAATATTTTTTAATAAAAAAATAACTATATGAATGTATAAATTTTATACTCATTCATATAGTTATCTTTATTAAATAAATTCTATTTTCCAGTTCATATATCCAGTTTCTTCATTAAGTTCATACTTAAAGTAAGCACTAAATAAATTCCCTTTTCTACTTTTTAAATTTCTAAATCCTACTTTACCATTTTTAAGTAGTAGAACAACCATTTCTTTAGATATACTTTTTCCAAATGAACTTATATACTTATCATTTTTCCAAATAGTATACTTACATCCATTTTTCCAATTTACACATCCAAATCCTTTTTCACCTTCAATAATAGCATTTCCACATATAGGACATTTTCCAAGGTCTTCTTTACCCTCTGGAATATCTACTTTAAAAGTATGAAGAAGTCTATTATCTTTTTTAATAAGGTCTACTGCATTTCTAGTAAACTCTTTTATTAAATTTAAAAACTCTTCTTTTGTAACTAGTCCTTTTTCTATATCAGATAAAGTTTTTTCAAGTCTACCTGTATATTCAAGGTCTAAAAGTTCTTTTGCTGGGAATATTTCAACAATTATTTTTCCAAGCTTTGTTGATGTAAGATTTTTCCCCTTACTTTCTATATACCCTATATCTTTTAGTTTTTTAATAGTTTCAGCTCTTGTAGCAGGTGTTCCTATACTAAATCCACTAAGGATAGCAGCCATCATTTCATCTGATGTATCTTCTACATGCTCATCACTTTCACCATCTATATCTACTGCTTCAACTTCATCTTTTTTAGCATTTTTCTTTTTAAAGCTCTTACCACAAGTCTCCATAAGTCTTAAAAGTGTTTTTTCAGTATGAAGTTTTGGTGGTTTCTTAGTTACTTTGTTAACTTTAGCTTCCACTACATCAACCATTTCATTTTCTTGAACCATAGGAAGTATTGTATCTTTACTCTCTATTTTCTCAACTTTTCTCCAACCTTCTACAAGTTGAATTTTTCCTCTTGATATAAATATACCTTTTGCTTCATCTTTGTATACTTTAGATGTTATCTTACTCTCTTCAAATTCTGCAATTGGCATGAACTGCATTATGAATCTATTTTTAATAGATGTATATACAATTTGCTCATCTTTTGAAAGATTTGATGGCTTCATATAAGTTGGAACAATAGCACTATGGCTCTCAACTTTTGAATTATCAAAAACTCTTTTACTTTTAGTAAATTTAACTTCATCCTCATATGGTAGCCCTTGCTTTAAAGTAGCTAAAACCTTACTTGTTCTATCAATTAAACTTTCCTCAAGACAGATACTCCCTGTTCTTGGGTATGTTATAAATTTCTTCTCATAAAGTGCCTGTGCAGTTTTTAAAACTTTATCTGAAGTCCATCCCTTATACTTACTTGTAACATGACCTTGAAGATTTGATAAATTGAATAAAAATGGTGGATAATCTTTTTTCTTTTCAGTTTGCTTTTCTATAATTTTAGCCTGCTCACCTTTTATAGCTTTAGCAATCACATCAAGATATGCCTTATCCATAAATTTTTCATCAAGTTTATCTTCTTTATTCTTCTCATAATATAGACCTTCAAATTCTTTATTTTCTAAGGTTTTAAAGTTTGCTATCATTTTATAATAACTAGCTTCCTTGAAGTTCTCTATTTCTTTATCTCTATCATATATAATTTTAAGTGTTGGAAGTAATACTCTTCCTATATTTAAAATTTTATTATCATTTAAATTATATTTTATTGTAGCAACAGAAGTTAAGTTAATCCCTATAATCCAATCTGCCCATTGTCTACCTATTCCAGCATCCTGAAGTGGTTTCATCTCTGAATTAAGCTTAAGATTTTTCATTCCCTTTTCAACTTCTTTAGGTGTCCATTCATTTAAAAGTATTCTATATACTGGCTTTTTCTCATTGAAATACATAAATATTTCATCAGAAATTACCTGCCCTTCTCTATCATAATCTGTTGCCGATATAATTCCATCTACATCTTCTCTATCAACAAGTGATTTTATGATATTAATTTGTTTTTGTGCACCTTTATCAGTCATAGCTCTATTGCTAGAATCAACTTTAACTTTATACTTAAACTCTTCTGGTATAAATGGAAACTTCTCAAGTCTCCAAGATTTCATTTCCTCTTCATAATCTTTAGCATCAAATAATTGAAGTAAATGTCCAAATGCCCAAGTAACTAAATAATCCTCACCCTCAAAATACCCATCTTTTCTGCCCTTTATACTTAAAGCCTCTGCTATATTTTTAGCAACTGATGGCTTCTCTGCTATAATAACTTTTTTCAAAAAACCACTCTCCTAAGTGTAAACTACTACCCATATAAATTATTATCTATATCCCTATTTTTAAAACATAAAACCCACAATATTCTCTATTGTAGGCTTTTCTTATATTTAATTATAATATAAATATATGAATTTTCAAAATTTCATTTCTCACATTATTATTATTTATGCCCATTTTTTACAAGAAACTCTTTAAATCCTTCTGTTTCTCTAACAATCTTCAAATCACTATCCTTAAAAATATATTTAAGAAATCCCTCATGAAGTTCAACACCTTTTATAATATCAACTTGTGCCTTATCTATATCACCTGATAACTCATAAAAACAAGCTCTATT
This sequence comes from uncultured Clostridium sp., assembly GCF_947036855.1. Taxonomy (GTDB): domain Bacteria; phylum Bacillota; class Clostridia; order Clostridiales; family Clostridiaceae; genus Sarcina. Next base: position 1,088 of record NZ_CAMQRY010000117.1, on the reverse strand, counting down.
ATAATATAAAAATTCATCATCTGGATTATATAATATCCCTTGTGATAATATTTCTATACCTTTTTCTATATTTCCCTCTTCTTTATATACAACAGCAAGATTTAAAAAACTACCAGCATAAGCAGGATTCTTTTTTATAGAAGCTATATACATAGATTTACTTTTATCAAATATATTCATCTTTCTATAAACAACACCCATATTATAAAGTGCAAGATAATTATCTTTTTCTATTTCAAGTGCTTTACTAAACAGTCTATAAGCTTTATTAACTTCATTATTTTCTTCATATATAGAACCAAGGTTCATATTCCCCCAAAAATCATCTGGACAAATCTCTAAAAGTTTCTCATACCAATATATTGCTTCCTTCTTCTCTCCACTTAAATCAAGCACATTAGCTAAAAAGAAAATCCCTCTATCATATACAGGATTAATCTCAATAGCTTTTTTATAATACTTTATAGCACTCTCATACTCTTCATCCTCATCATATATAACAGCAAGACCATAATATCCCCTTGCTTCATCTGGATTGGTTCTTATAGCCTTTTTATAGTACATCTTTGCCTTATCAGTATTTGATAACTCATCATATAAAAGTGCTATATTTATGTAAAGTTCTATATCGTCTGTTCCCTCTAAAAGTTCTTCAGCTTTCATATAATGATTAAGAGCTTTTAAGTTCTCACCTTTATCCTGTGCTTTTTCACCTTTATCTATATATAAATTTATTAATCTATTATCCATCTTTTATCTTTCACCTACTCAGTTTTAAAAATAAAATTATCCTATTTATCTAAAAACTCTAAAATATTAGTTATAACTTCATCTCTATTTTTTTCATTTAACATTTCATGTCTTCCCTCATTATAAAGCTTATACTCTACATTTACTACTCCATAAGATTTAAGTTCTGTAACCAATGCTTTTATACCTTTTCCAAACTCACCAACAGGATCTTTATCTCCTGCAAAAATATAAAAACTTGTTTCTTTTTTAATCTTCTCCATATTTTCTTTTCTATGCAATCTAAATATTCCAGTTATAAGATCATAGTAAAATGATGCACTACAAATAAATCCACA
>NZ_CAMQRY010000116.1 GCF_947036855.1 uncultured Clostridium sp. | reverse complement strand
ATTATAAAATTGATGATATAACTCTTATATCAGGTAAATATGAAGCTGATGAATCAGAAAATGATATAAAGTTTGAAGTTCATAATGATACAGATAAAAGAATGATGAAGAATGTTTTAAAGAAAGATTAGGGGGTCTTTTTTATGAAGAGTGTTTTACGTATTGCTAATTTAAAGTTACAAAAAGATTTTGTAGATTTACAAAAAAAAATTGCTAAGTGTGATGGTATAATTGCAATTGAATTTAAGCAAAAAATAAAAAGTATAGTCATAGTATATGATGAACTACACATAAGTCTAGATGAAATACAGGATACTTTAAGTGAATTTGGATATATAGTAATTTAGTACTAAAGAAAACTAATTAGATATCTTTAAATGGTTTGATAGATGTGATAAAATATAAATGTATTGTTATAAAGAAAATTTTAGGAGGAATGTAAAATGGCTTATAAAATAGAAGATTCATGCATCAGTTGTGGTGCTTGTGCAGCAGAATGTCCAGTAAGTGCTATTACTGATGGAGATACACAATATGTTATCGACCCTGAAGTATGTATAGACTGTGGAGCTTGTGCAAGTGTTTGCCCAGTTGGTTCACCAGTAGAAGCTTAATATTGTTTGTTTAGGAAAGAGTAGCATTAGCTACTCTTTTTTTGTTGTCCTAGAATTTATTATTCTAGGATTTTTTCATTTGGATTTAAAATAATTATTTTTTTTGAGATATTTGAATTTATAGTATCTGTGATAAGGAGAGAATCTAAAGATTTTATAGTGAAACTATTAAAAAAAATCAAGAATTTATCAAGACTATTCATAGAAAGATTTTTATCGCTTAATTTATAGTGCATAGGAATTATATACTTTGGAGAAAGTTTTATAATTAAATTTTTAAGGTCAGCAAATTTAATTGTATAATTTTCACCAACAGGAACAAATAATATATCAATATATTCAAGACTTTTTATTACTGAGTCATCAAGTGGATGTCCAAGATTTCCTAGATGACATAATGTTAAATTCTCAACAGTTATTTTGAAGATTATATTTTCACCTCTTTTATAACCAAGCAAAGTATCTTGATAGCTATTAAATGATGTAATAGTGCAAAAGTCATTTATAAAAGTACCAACTGAATTTAAAATTTTAGAATTATCAAAGTTATTAATACTTTCTGTACTTTGATAGTTTAAATTGTTTATAGCTATAAGGTCTATATTTTCAATGTTAGAAGTAAATTTAGTTGGATTTATTAAAATTCGCTTGCCATTTTGAGTTTTTATTAAAAATGATGAATTTGTTATATAGTAAATATTCATAAAAATAACCTCCACCTTCATATTAATAGTTATTAACGTTATTTTTAAAAATAAACATAGGAAATATGTTTATTTTTTATGAAAGAGTAGGAGGTTTAGTTTTGAAGTGCGAAAAATGTGGTAAAAATAATGCGAATGTTAAAATTATAAAAGAATTAAATAATAAAAAAGAAGAAATTATGTTGTGTGAGAGATGTGCTAAAGAGATAGAAGATTTTATTGTACAAGCAGAACTAGATGATGTGGTTAATTATAATTTAAGTGATATATTAACTAATTTAGTTAGTTATATAAATAGTGATTTTGAAAATGAAAGTATAAAAGTTTGTAATACATGTAAAACAACATATGATGAACTTAAAAAAGATGCGCAAGTTGGTTGTATAAATTGCTATACAGTTTTTGAGGACGAAATAGAAAAAGTTCTAAAAGTGATTCAAGGGACTGAAGATAATAATAGTAGAAAATATAAATACTTAGATGGTTATAAAAATAATATGAAGTTATTAGAAGAAGAGTTAAAGGTAGCTATTTCTTATGAAGAATATGAAAAGGCTATAGTTATAAGAGATTTATTGGTAGATATAAAATTAAACAAGGAGAAAAGCTAAAATGAGTAAAACTTGTAAATCAAAAAATAATATATGGCTTGGAACAGAATTATTTTTATCACGAAATTTAAGTACACATAAGTTCCCTTTAAAGTTAAGTACCGAGGAAGGTAGAGAAGTTGTAGATATAGTTTCAAAAATATTTCTAGCAAATAAAAAATATAAGTTTAAAAAAGTTAATTTGTGGGAAGAGTCTAAAGAGACAATATATTTGTGGCTTGAGTATGGAGCAATAACACTTAAGTTATATGAAAATAGAGAGTTTTCATCATTTCTTGTTGATGAAAAAAATAGAGTTATTATTATGATAAATGAAGAAAATCATATTACAATTAGTTTGAAAAGTAGATATCTCTCTGGATATGAGGTTTATTTAGAATTAGAAGAATTAATCAGTGGATTAGATGAAAAGTTAGATATTGCATATACTGAAAAGTTGGGGTATTTTACATCTAATTTAAATAAGGTTGGAAGTGGTTTTAAAGCATCATATATAATGCATATACCGATATGTATTAATATGGGGTTTTTAGAATTTATAAAAAAAGGATTAGAAAAAACAGGGTTTACTATTAATGATGTTTTTTCAGATGAGAATAAAGGTTTAGGTAATATATATAGAATAAGTAATATTACAACTATGGGGATATCATATAAGGCGATAATTAGTGAGCTAGATAGTATTAAAAATAAAATTATTATGAAAGAGAAGAAGCAAAGAGAATTAGAAAAAAATATGGATGAAGATAAGTTTTTAGATAATATTTTTAGAGCAAAAGGAATACTGCAAAATGCTAGACAAATTAGCTTTTCAGAAGCAATAAAATTACTTTCAGTACTTAGAATGGGTATGGAAATGAAAATTATAGATGGAATAGATTCTAATAAAATAAATGAAATTATAATTGCAAGCAAACATAATCATATAAAGCAAACATTAAATGATAAATTTAATAAAGGTAATGAAAATGTAGTAAGAGCTAATTTAATAAGAAGGTTTTTACAGAATATTTAGTGATATAGAGGAAGGGAGAAATATATGTTTTTAGGTAAGTTTACTGATGATGCAAAAAAAATAATTGAGGAATCGGAGAATATTTCTAAGGAATTAAAACATGGATATGTAGGAACAGAACATATTTTATTAGCTTTTTATAGAGTTGATACAATTTCAAAAAAGTTTCTTACTGATATTAATATTACAGAGGTAGAAGTTACTAATCTTGTGAAAAGTTATATAGGTATAGGTGATATTGATTATAATATACTAGAAGTTCCATTTACTCCAAGAAGTAAAAAGATATTAGATGAAAGTATATTAGATGCTAGAAAATCAGGAGCACAGTATGCTTCAGCAGAACATATTTTAGCAACACTTTTAAAAGATAAAGAAGGGGTTGCATATATAATTTTATGTAATTTAAATGCAGATGTTAATTTAATAAGAAAGCAATTAAAAGAACATTTAAGTAATAGTTATTTTATTAATGATATCAAAAGAAAAGAAGAGGGACGAAAAAAGAGAGAGAAAAAAGATATACCAATATTACTGAAATATGGTGTTGATTTAACAGCAGTAGCCTATGAGCAAGGGTTAGACCCAGTTATAGGAAGAGAGAGTGAAACTCAAAGAGTTTTAGAAATTTTATGTAGAAGAACAAAAAATAATCCATGTTTAATAGGAGAACCAGGAGTTGGTAAAACAGCTATTGTTGAGGGGCTTGCACAAAGAATTATAGAGGGGAATATTCCAGTTAATTTAAAGGGGAAAGTTATAATTTCATTAGATTTAACGGCAATGGTTGCAGGAGCTAAATATCGTGGAGAATTTGAAGATAGACTTAAACATGTTATAAAAGAACTCAAAAGAAATCAAGATGTAATATTATTTATTGATGAAATTCATACTATTGTTGGAGCAGGTGGAGCAGAAGGTGCTATAGATGCGTCTAATATTTTAAAACCAGCTCTTGCTAGAGGCGAAATACAGTGTATAGGTGCGACAACTATAGATGAGTATAGAAAGCATATAGAAAAAGATACAGCTCTTGAGAGAAGATTTCAGCCAGTTACAGTTGGTGAACCAAGTAAAAGTGAAACAATTCTTATTTTAAAGGGGCTTAGAGAACATTATGAGAAACACCATAATGTAAAAATATTAGATGAAGCTATATATTCAGCAGTTGATTTATCAGTTAAATATATAAATGATAGATTTTTACCAGATAAAGCGATAGATTTAATTGATGAGGGTGCTGCTAAAGTAAGAATTGAAGATTTTAGATTTCCACCTAGTTTAACAGAAATAGAAAATGAAATAAAAGAAATTACAGATAAAAAAGATAGAGCTATTGTAGAGCAAGACTTTGAAAAAGCATCAGGGCTTAGAGATAAAGAAAAAACTTTAAGAGAAAAATTAAATAAACTTGTAGATGAATGGAAAGAGAGTAAGGTTAAAAAAGTTGAAATAGTTGATTCAAGTAGTGTTGCAAATATAGTATCAAGATGGACTAAGATACCAGTTGAAAAATTAACACAAAAGGAAGCTATTAAATTATTAGAACTTGAAAAAACTTTATCTAAAAAAGTTATAGGTCAAAAAGAGCCTATTGAAGCTATTGCAAAAGCTGTAAGGCGTTCTAGAGTAGGACTTAAGGATGAGAATAGACCAGCAGGATCGTTTATATTTTTAGGTCCTACAGGTGTTGGGAAAACAGAACTTTGTAAAGCTTTATCAAGTATATTATTTGGTAGTGAAAGTCATATGATAAGAATAGATATGTCAGAGTATATGGAAAAGCATAGTGTTTCTAAACTTATAGGTTCACCACCAGGATATGTAGGATATGAAGATGGGGGGCAACTTACTGAGAAAGTTAGGCGTAATCCATATTCAGTAATCTTGCTTGATGAAATAGAAAAAGCTCATGTAGATATTTTTAATATATTACTACAAATATTAGAAGATGGTAGACTAACAGATGCTAAAGGAAAGGTAGTAAACTTTACTAATACGATAATTATTATGACATCTAATTTAGGTGCACATAGTATAAATAAGCAAAATAAAGTTGGTTTTTCTATAACAGAGCATAATGATGATAGTGAATATAAAATAATGAAAGATAAAATTATGTCAGAGCTTAAACTTGCATTTAAGCCCGAATTTATAAATAGAGTAGATGATATAATGGTATTTCACTCACTAGAGAAGGAACATTTACTTGAAATAGTAGATATAATGTTAAAGCAAACAAAAAAGAAATTAAGAAATCATGAAATACATGTATCTTTTAGTAAAGAGAGTAAAGAGTTTTTTGTTGAGAAGGGAACTGAACTTAAGTATGGAGCAAGACCACTTAAAAGGGTTATAACAAAGTATTTAGAAGATAGTTTAAGTGAAGAGATTTTAAGTGGAAATATAAAAGATGGAGATTCATTAGATGTTGTAGTTGAAGAGGGGAAAATTTCTTTTAAAAAGAGATTATAAATATTATTCTATATTTAACTATAATATGAAATTAAAATAATATAAAAGTAAGTATTAAAAGCTCTATTTAGGCTAAATCTATAAATAGGGCTTTTTATTAATAGAAAGATAATTATTTCGCTTGTAAGAGTAATTATAAATACGGAGTTACTAATAAGTGCCCTATTTTAAAGTTTATAAAATTAGTATAAAATATAATTATACCAGATAAGAACTATATCATTAATTGATTTTATAAATAAAGTAATGTTTTCAGATTAAGAGGACTTCTTGATGAGTTAGTTTTAGGAGTATAGAATTTTATAGTAATTTTATGAAAAAAAATATAAAATATTCTGTTGCAATTTGAAAATAAGGTGATATAATAAATATAAGAGATACCCGTGGGGGGTATGTGAAAGGGTGGTAATTACTATGACAAAAGAAATTAAAAATATTGATGTTATAATAGTTGGTTCTGGACCAGCAGGGCTTGCAGCAGCTATTTATGCAGCTAGAGCTAATTTAAGTGTTCTAGTTCTAGAGGACAAGTATATAGGTGGGCAGGTTAAAATAACACATGTTATAGAAAATTACCCTGGCTTTACTTCAATAAGCGGAGATGAACTTGCTACAAAGATGCAAGAACAAGCAGAACATGCTGGAGCAATAATTGAAGAGTTTGATATAATTCAAAAAATGGATTTAAGTGATAATGAAAAAATAGTTGAAACAGAAGATTTTATCTATAATGCAAAGGTAGTTATTTTAGGAACAGGAGCTGGTCCTATGTTACTTCCAATAGAAAATGAAGCTAAGTATTCAGGGAAAGGAATTCATTACTGTGCAGTTTGTGATGGTGCAATGTACAAAGATGGTATTATAGCAATTGTTGGTGGTGGAAATTCAGCTCAAAAAGAAGCTTTATATTTCTCGACACTTGCAAGTAAAGTATATGTTATAAGAAGAAAAGATTTCTTCCATGGAGAAAAGTCAGTTATAGAAAAAGTAGAAAATAATGAAAAAATTGAAGTTTTATATAACTGGGATTTAATAGATGTTACAGGAGAAAACTTAGTAGATGGAGCTATAATTAAAAATGTTGTAACTGGAGAAGTTAAAAACTTAAAAGTTGATGCTATTTTTAGTTCAATAGGAAGAACTCCAAGAACAGAGTTTGTAACAGGACAGGTTAATATGGATAAGCAAGGTTATATAGAAGTAGACTCTCGAAAGAGAACTAATATAAGTGGAGTTTATGCAATTGGTGATGTTACACCAACACACTTTAGACAAATCACTACAGCAGTAGCAGACGGAACAATAGCAGCTTTAGATGCAGCAGAATATATAGAAGAAAGTAAATAATAAAAAAGAAGGAATGGTGAAAGTTATGGTAAAAGTATATTCAGTAGAATGGTGTCCACCATGTAATAAATTAAAAAAATATTTAGAGAAAAAAGGTGTTAGTTACGAAGTTGTAACTGTTGCAGATGAAAAAGAAGCTAGAAATGAAGTTTTAAAAGTTTCAGGACAAAGATCAGTACCTGTGCTTACTATAAACAATAAAGTTATTGTAGGTTTTGAAAAAGAGCAAATTGATGAGGCATTAAAAACACTTTAATTAGTGTTTTACATAGGAGGAATAAATTATGAGTAAAAATATATTTAAAAACATAGTAGATGGAGAATTCTACGAGAGTAAATCAACAAATCT
>NZ_CAMQRY010000115.1 GCF_947036855.1 uncultured Clostridium sp. | reverse complement strand
AAGTTAAAAATTTATAATTTGAATCTAAGTAAATATTTCAAATTATAATATATTCTAAAAAAGATAATTTAGATTTAATTTTAAATTATCTTTTTTTGCTATATTTATTTATTTTAAAGTACATTTTATTATCAAATCTTAATATTTATTTGCAATTAAATATCATATTGTTAATTTATAGCTATATTCCCACTAGTTTAACATCCTATCTCATTTGACATAATATCTTTTTAAATATATTATTAGTACATACTACACCCCCTTAGTGTAGGGGGTATTAATAGGGAGATTAATATTATGAATGATGATAAAAAAGCTGCCGTTCAGCTACTTAAAACAGCTAGAGGGCAAATAGATGGAATAATTAAAATGATTGAGGATGAAAGATATTGTATAGATATATCAAATCAATTAATTGCAGTTCAAGCATTAGTAAAAAAATCTAATAAACATATATTATCACAGCATCTTTATAGTTGTTTTAAAGATGGTATACAAAATAATGATAATGCCGATGCTAAAATTGATGAACTTAATAAAGTACTGGCTAAAATTTTAGGTACAAAATAATAGCTTGCATCAGTACTACAAATTGAAAGGTCGTGTCTAAATGGAAAAGAAATCACTAAAGATAACTGGTATGACTTGCGCTGCTTGCTCTACTTCTATTGAAAAAGTTACTAGAAAAATGGTTGGAGTAGAAAGTTCAGTTGTAAATATGATTACTGAAGAACTAAATATCACATATGATGAAAATCTTATGGATATAGAAAAGATAAAACAAAAAATTGAGAAAATAGGTTTTGGAGTTATTAATCCATCACTTGTTCAAGAATCTTATAATGTTGAAGGAATGACTTGCGCTGCTTGTGCTTCATCTATTGAACGAGTTGTTGGAAAAATGACTGGTGTTGAAAGTGTTTCAGTAAACATTGCTGATAATAGTGTTAGCATATCTTATGATAAAGATAAAACTTCTTATGAAACTATAGAACAAAAAGTTGTTAAAATAGGTTTTGCTTTAAAACAAGACTTGAAACAAGCTAGTTATAATGTAGAAGGAATTACTTGTGCAGCTTGTGCTGTTAATATAGAAAAAATCCTTGGAAAAATGAATGGAGTTAGTAATATAGCAGTTAATGCTACATCTAATCTTTTAACTTTTGAATATGATTCTGAAAAAGTTAAAATAGCTGATGTTAAAGCAAAACTTGCGAAGCTAGATTTTATCCTTACAAGTACAGAAGATGTTGTTACCGAAGCAAATACTTCTGATGATGAAGTTAAATTTAATAAAAGAAGATTAATATTAACAGCAGCACTTGCTATACCTGTTTTTATTATCTCAATGGGAGATCTTGTTGGAATGCCACTTCCAAACTTTATGTCACCAGATATTTCTCCAATTACATACTCTATCATATTATTTATTTTAACTAGTATAGGAATCTTCTTTGGTAGAAGTTTCTATAAAACAGGAATTAAGAGTTTACTTGCTGGATTACCTAACATGGACTCTTTAGTATTTATGGGTTCTGGGGCAGCATACATTTATAGTATATATGCTATGATTAAAATTTTTACTGGTGATACACAATTTGCATATAGATTATACTTTGTATCAGCAATAGTTATTATAGCCTTTGTAAGTCTTGGTAAGTTTCTTGAAAGTATTGCAAAAGGAAAAACTTCTGATGCTATCAAAAAACTTATGGGACTTGCACCTAAGAATGCTACTATACTTCGTAATGGTGAAGAAATTGTAGTTTCTATAGATGATGTTAGTGTTGGAGATTTAATAGTTGTAAAACCTGGAGAAAAGTTACCTGTTGATGGTAAAATTGTTGAAGGAAAAACATCTATTGAAGAAAGTATGCTAACTGGAGAAAGTATACCTGCTGAAAAAACTATCGGAGATGATGTTTTTGGAGCAAGTATAAATAAAAACGGTAGAATAGTTTATAAAGCAACAAAAGTTGGGAAAGATACTGTTATATCACAAATTGTTAAGCTTGTTAAAGATGCACAGGGTTCTAAGGCTCCAATAGCTAGAACTGCTGATGTTATAGCTGGTTTCTTTGTTCCAGTAGTTATTGTTTTAGCTATTATAGCTAGTTTATTCTGGTTCTTTACAGGGCAAAACTTTGAATTTGCCATCACTATATTTATAGCTGTTCTTGTAATAGCTTGTCCTTGTTCTCTTGGACTTGCAACACCTACAGCAATCATGGTTGGAACTGGTAAAGGTGCCGAACATGGTATCTTAATTAAAGGTGGTGGAGCCCTTGAAACTACTGGTAAACTTCAAACAATAGTTCTTGATAAAACAGGAACATTAACAGAAGGAAAACCTGTTGTTACAGATATTATCACAAATGATTACTCAGAAGATGAAATTTTATCAATAGCTGGAGCTGCTGAAAAAGGTTCAGAGCATCCACTTGGAGAAGCAATCGTAAACTTTGCTATTGAAAAAGGATTAGAACTTAAAAAAATCGAAAAATTTAATTCTATATCTGGAAAAGGAATCGAAGTTACTATTGATTCTAAAGATATATTTATAGGAAATAAAAAACTTGTTGATGACCAAAATGTAGCTATTACAGGTAACTTTGAAAAAGAATCTGACAGACTTGCTACTGAGGGTAAAACTCCTATGTACATGATTATTGATGGAAAACTTGAAGCAATCATAGCCGTAGCAGATACTGTTAAACCATCTAGTAAAAAAGCTGTTGAGATACTTACAAGAATGGGTATTGAAGTAGTTATGCTAACTGGTGATAATAAGAAAACTGCTGGTGCTATAGCAAAAGAACTTGGAATTTCAAGAGTTATATCAGAAGTTTTACCACATCAAAAAGCTGAAAAAGTTAAAGAAATTCAAGCTGAAGGTAAAAAAGTTGCAATGGTTGGAGATGGTATAAATGATGCACCAGCACTTGCTATAGCTGATATTGGTATGGCAATTGGATCAGGAACTGATATTGCTATGGAATCTGCTGATATTGTTCTTATGAGAAGTGATATTATGGATGTTATAGGTGCTATACAACTTAGTAGAAAAACTATGATAAACATAAAAGAGAACTTATTCTGGGGATTAATATTTAATGCTATTGGTATTCCAATAGCTATGGGAGTATTGTACTTCTTTGGAGGTCCACTTCTTAACCCTATGATTGCTGCATTTGCTATGAGCTTTAGTTCTATAACAGTTCTACTAAATGCATTAAGACTTAAAACTTTTAAACCAAAACTTGTATAAAATAGATTTAAATAATTAAAACATATGCCATAACAAGAGGCTTTATATCTTGTTAATATTTAAAAGAGGTGAATTTATAATGAAAACAGTTATAATCGAAGGAATGTCATGTCATAAATGTGTTGCTAACGTAGAAAAAGCTTTAGCAGAAGTTTCAGGAATAACTAAAATGGAAGTTATCGTTGGAAAAGCTACTATAGAAGGTGATGTTACAAACGAAGTTTTAACAGAAGCTATAGAAGATTTTGGATTTGATGTTGTAGAAATTAAATAACCCTCTCCAAAATAAAACCACTTAAGTTGTATTATAAATACAATTTAAGTGGTTTTTCTTTTAATACTTATTCTTCTCTTTGTTTTATATCCTGACAAACCTTGATAAACCTTTCTACTGTATAATCATAAAAATCTGTAAAAGTATCACAAAAATAATATTCAGTAGAACCCTCTACTCTATATCTTTTACATCCACCTTTGCATAAAACTCCATATTTACAAGTTTTGCATTTTTCATTTACTACAAGTCTTTCTTTAACAAAACTTATAGCTTTTTTCTGTTTCATTATATTTTTAAATCTTATATCTTTTATATTTACAATCTTTTTATCATCACTAACATAAAAATCACAAGGATATATATCACCATTTGCTTCTATAACATTTTGAACACTACAATACCCTCTCATCTCACAACTTTCTGCCTCATAACCTAGAATTACTGCACAAATATTTTCAAAAAGTCTTATACTAACTTGCTCACCTTTTTTGTAATCCTCATACCAAATATCAAATATATCTTTAAGAATTTTTGCATACTCGCTCTGTTTTAAACTTGAATTTTCATTTTTTTGATTAAAACCTTCATCAAGACAAGGAATAAGCTGAACAAAATCTATATTATTTTCCTTATAAAACTTATATAGATCATTAGTTTTTTCTACTGTCGCACTTGTTATGACACTAAGAACATTATATTCAACATTATATTTATCAAAAAGTTTTTTTGCATTCATCACTCTATCAAAAGTTCCTTTATTATCATAATCTACTCTATTTAAATCATGTAATTCTTTTGGACCATCAATAGATAAACCAACTAAAAAATTATTTTTCTTAAAAAACTTTGCCCAATCTTCATCTATCAAAATCCCATTAGTTTGAATAGAATTCATTGTTTTAATACCTTTTTTATTATATTTTTTTTCAAATTCTATAACTTTTTCAAAAAAAGAAATACCTACAAGTGTTGGTTCTCCTCCTTGAAATGAAAATGCACAGTAATTTTCTGCATCTTGGTATGCTTTCTTTATAATTTTTTCTAATATATCTAAACTCATGATTCCATGACTTTCTTCTTCTTTCTCTTTACAAGTCGCTTTATAGAAACAATATTTACACCCTATATTACAACTTGATGATGCTGGTTTTATAAGTAAACTTATCATACTTTTCTCCTATCACTCATTAATTTTACCTTTAGTTACATACTATATTTTGTCGCAACTTTCATGCCACAGTTTGTGTCACACTTTCCTTGGCACAAATGTTGCTTTATATATTATTAAAGCTATTTTTTTAATGATTCAAAATTAGCTGCTTAATGAAAAATAACTAAGTGTAAGGCTTAATTTAAATATAAGGAGAGATTAAAATGAAGAAAAGACCAAATATTTTACTTATAACAAGTGACCAGCAACACTTTGATACAATAGGTAAATTTAATAAAGAAATAAAAACTCCAAACCTTGATAGATTATGCGACGCTGGAAAAACTTTTACAAGAGCATATTGCCCCAATCCAACTTGTACACCAACAAGAGCATCAATTATAACTGGTAAATATCCAAGTCAACATGGTGGATGGACACTTGGTACAAAACTTCCTGAAACTGAAAAAACAATAGGTGAATATCTTTCAAAAGAAGGATATAAAACTTCATTAATTGGAAAGGCACACTTCCAACCCTTAGCCTCGACAGAAGAATATCCATCACTTGAAGCTTATCCTATACTTCAAGATTTAGAGTTTTGGAAAAATTATAAAGAGCCATTCTATGGATTTGATTACTATGAACTTGCAAGAAATCATACAACAGAATCACATGTAGGACAGCACTACGCATTATGGCTTGAAGAAAAAGGTTGTTTAAATTGGAAAGATTATTATCTTGGACCAACAGGTAATATGGATCAAACTGTTTATAAAAGAATTGAAGCACTTGTAAAAGAAAAAAATGGATTCTTTAACTCTGAAAGAAATTGGGGTGCTTGGGATATTCCTGAAGAATATCACTATAATACTTGGATTACAGAAAGTACAAATAAACTACTAGCACAACATAAGGAAAATGATGAACCATTCTTCCTTTGGAGTAGTTTCTTTGACCCACATCCTGAGTATTTTGTTCCAGAACCTTGGGCTTCAATGTATGACCCAAATGAGATAACTCTTCCAACTTTAGCAGATGGTGAACATGATAAAAATCCTATGCATTTTAAGATGACACAAGAAGAACATCCTGATTATTCATCTTACTGCACATCCGGACATGATTTGCATGGACTACACTCACATAGACAAAAAGAAGATGAACTAAAAAAAGATATTGCTGTATATTATGGAATGATTTCAATGATGGATAAATATATTGGAGATATACTAGATAAACTTGATAGTCTTGGAATGGCTGAAGATACAATAGTAGTCTTCACAACAGACCATGGACACTTCTTCGGACATCATGGACTTGTAAGAAAAGGTCCTTTCCACTATGAAGACATGATAAAAATCCCAATGATAGCTAGATTTCCAAATCATATCCCAGCTGGAACAATAGATAATTCAATGCAATCATTAGTAGATTTAGCACCAACATTTTTAAGTTACTGTGATTACACCGTTCCAAGAACAATGACAGGCGTTAATCAATCAGAAGTTTGGGATGGTAAAAAAGAAATGGCTAGAGATCATATCATAGTTGAAAATAGGCATGAAGATAAAACTATGAATCTTAGAACCTATGTAAATGAAAGATATAAAATAACTGTCTATTATGACCAGACTTCTGGCGAACTATTTGACCTACAAAATGATCCAAAAGAAATTAATAACCTTTGGGATAATCCAGAGTTTAAAGAACTAAAAATGGATTTAATGATGAAATATATTTGGGCAGAACTTGATAAAGAACCAATGTGGATGCCAAGGATTAAACAAGCTTAAATCTTATTATAAAATAAAAAGGTGTGATATAAAATGGATAAATCAATCAAATGGAAAATGGAATGCGATGCTAATAATATAGTCCAAATTTTAAAAAACAAACATTATAATGCTCATTATTGTACTAGCCTCGAAGATGCAAAAAGTAAAGTTTTAGAAATGATTCCAAAAGGCTCATCAATAGCACTTGGTGGTTCTGTAACTTTAAATCAAATGGATATTATTAATACTTTCAAATCAGATGACTATAAATTATTTGATAGATATAAAGATGTTCCATTCTCTGAAACAGTAGAAATTATGAGACAATCTATGCTTGCAGACTTTTTTATAACTAGCACAAATGCTATAACTAAAAATGGTGAATTAATGAATATGGACTCCACTGGCAATAGAGCTGCCGCTATGATATTCGGCCCTAAAAAAGTTATTGTTATAGCTGGTGTTAATAAAATAACTGAAGATATTGAATCAGCACAAAAAAGAATTAGAGAAATTGCGATAATAAATGCTAAAAGAATAAATCATAAGTCTCCATGTACAATAACTGGTACATGCTCTGATTGTGATGTTAAAGGAAGAATATGTAACTATACTTCAATAATTCATAATGGTAGAAAATTTGAAGATAGAATAACTATTTT
>NZ_CAMQRY010000114.1 GCF_947036855.1 uncultured Clostridium sp. | reverse complement strand
AAAAAAACAGAAATTAAAAATAAAATAGGCGCAGTTATTTTAGTAAGTGGGCTGGTATTATCAGTAACCTTTAGTATATTTACAAATGAAATGTTTAGGGCAATAAATTTAGTTGCTGTACCAATAATGATTTTATATGGTTCAAAGTTATTAATTACTAAAAGTTATGATTTAACTTTAGTAAGATTTATAGGACAAGCATTAGAAAGTACTATAATAAGCCCATTACAGCGAGTATCAAATATAAGGGTATTTGATACTTTTAGAAAACGTGGAACTGTTAAAGATAAACAAAAGTACAAAGAAATAATGATAGGACTTGGAATATCAGCACCTATAGTAATAGTTTTAGCTACAATACTTAGTAGCGGAGATGAGAATTTTAAAAATATGATTTTATCTATATTCACTGTTAATTTAGATATAGATAAAAATATAATACTTGCTATTCTTGTTGCATTAATTATTTCAATGTATTTATTAGCTTATAGTAAATCAGCTAATATGCTATTAGAAAAGCAGTTTGAATCAGAAAAAAAATTAAATGTTAACTTAAGAATATTAAATACAGTATTTATAATGATTAATGCTCTTTATTTTATGTTTTTAGTATCACAATTTGTGAAAGTTGGAGATAGTTATTCAAGTAATGCAAGAGCTGGATTTTTTCAACTTATATTTGTAGTGTTTATAAATATATCAGCCATAATTTTCTTTAAGAATATAACTAAAGAAAATAAATTAACTAAAATATTATTTGCAGTAATGACACTTCTGAGTATGAATATGAGTATACGGTCAATAATGGCATTGAAATCATATGTTGAAGCCTTAGGATTCACAAGACTTAGATTTTTATCATTAGTTTTTGCGGTATTTTTACTAATAGTTTTAGTATTGTTATTAATAAATTTATTTAAGCAGTTTAAAGTTTGGAATTATATAATAATTATAGGGATAGTAATATATATAGGATTAAATTATTGTAATATGGATAGCTTGATAGTTAATTATAATACAAGTAATTTTAATGAAAGTGGTAATGTTAAAGTTTTAGATAAAGAATATTTAGATACATTATCCAATGATTATCAAAATCCTAAAATACAAAATAATACTAATAATAAAAAATGGTTTGAATTTAACTACTATAATAACTAGATATTCAAGAAGAATATATCACTTTTATTTTGATATATTCTTTTTTATTTGGATATATACATCTAAATAAAATACTCGTAAATGATATTTAAATTATAAAAACAAATCGTAAAGTTTAAATAACAAAATTGAAGTCATTTTAATATTGCTATATACTCTATAAGTAATACCACTTATAAAATAACTTTTTAGAAGCTACCCTATATTTACTTATATAAAATATACTTCGTATATTATAGTAGAAAGTGCTTTGATTATTTGACAAAAGTAGTAATAGTCGTTAATCTATAACAATGGATAAATTTAATATTAAAAGAACACAGGAGTTGAAAGTATGAACATAGAAATAGGTTTAAATGAAGCGGGTCAAAGACTTGATAAATTCTTAAGAAAACTTTTAAAAGATGTACCACTTAGTGCAATTTTTAAAGCTTTAAGAAAAGGTGATGTAAGAGTAAATGGTAAGAAACAAAAAGAAAATTACTCACTAGTATTGGGTGATTTAATAACTATAAAATACATAACAAGTAATACAAAAAATGAAACAAAAAGAAAATTTCAGACAGTTGATGTAACTAATCTTAGAACTGTATATGAAGATGAAAATATGCTTCTAGTTGAAAAATGGCCAGGAGTTTTAGTTCATGCTGATAGACAAGGAGGAGAACCTACATTAAATGACTATGTATTATCATACTTATTCAAGAAGGGAGATTATATTCCAGAAAATGAGATAACATTTACACCAGCTCCTTGTAATAGACTTGATAGAAATACTTCAGGGATTGTTTTCTTTGGAAAGAATTTTGAATCATTAAAAATGTTAAATGAAATAATTAGAGAAAGAGAAGTAGAAAAATATTACTCAGCTTTAGTTAAAGGGAAAATTAAAGATGGAAGATATGAAGCTTTTATAACTAAAGATGAAGGTATTAATAAATCACAGGTATTCCATGATAATAGACCAGATACTAAAAGAATAGTTATGGATGTTAAAGTTTTAGAAACTGATGGATTATTCTCAATGCTTGAGATTGAACTTGTAACAGGAAGAAGTCATCAGCTTAGAGCACATTTATCATTCCTTGGAAATCCAATTATTGGTGATAATAAATATGGCGATAAAAAACTTAATTCATTCTTTGAAAATAAATATGGATTAACATATCAATTCTTATATGCTTATAAGGCTGTCTTTAGAAATGTACCTGAGAAGTATGAGTACTTAAAAAATAAAACAGTAACTCAAGCATTACCACCTATATTTAAAAAAATCAGAAGAGATGTATTTAAATTTAGATTCTAGACTTTAAATAATTTTATTTACGGGGGAAAATTAAATTATGAAAGAGCAATCAACAACTAAAAGCTTTGCGATATTATCAATTGCTGGAATAATTGCAAAGCTTTTATCTCTAGTATATATTCCGGTACTAACAAGGATATTAAATTTCCAAATGGATATTTATTATGGACTATATGATATATTTGTATTTATATATGCCTTAACAAATATAGGGATGCAAACAGCAATCTCTAAGTATGTATCAGAGCTTTCAGCTGTTGGAAATCATAAAGACGCTATAAGAACATTTAAAATAGCTAGGGGATTTCTTATTGGAGTAGGTCTTTTATGTATGTTTACAATGCTTTTTGGTGCTAATTTCATAGCAAATTTCATGAAAAAACCTGAAATGGCATATGGGATAATGTTTTTATCACCAGCTATTTTAACTACATCTATACTTGCTACGTACAAGGGATATTTTCAAGGTAGAAATAATATGACACCAGTAGCCCTTGCTAGTATATTTGAACAAATTGCGAATGTTTTTATAAGTATATTTTTCGGATTTGTATTAGTAAAACTTGGGGGTATTGAACTTGGAAGTGCTGGGGCAACAATTGGAACTTCAATTGGAGCTATAATAGCAGTTTTATATCTTATATATATGTATAAAATTTTAAACCCAGAAAAAGAAGCTAGATTAACGCAAGAAAAAAGTGTGAAAAGAGTTAGAACAAAGGTTATTATAAAAGTATTAATAGCTTATGGACTACCTATAACACTTAGTTCAGGACTTCAGAATTTTGGTAATATTATAGATCTTGCTAATGTTCAGTCTAGACTTCTAGCAGCTGGATTTATGAACAGTGAGGCAAGAGAGATGTATGCTCTTCTAGGGCAGTGGAGAACTCTTATAAATATACCAATGATATTTATAACTTCATTATGTATAGCGCTTCTTCCAGTACTATCAAAAGCTAATGTTTTAAAAGATAAAATTGCTATGAAGAAAAATATTAAATTTGCTTTTAGATTAACATATGTTTTAGCTATTCCATCTACAATTGGTTTAATGATTCTTTCAAAAGAGGTTTACCAATATTTATTTGGGCGACCAAATGGATATGAAATGATGATAGTTGGTGGAATTACTATAATTCTTATGGCAATAGTATTTGTTCAAAATATAGTTCTTCAAAGTATAAATAAATTTTATTTTGTTATGTATACGCTAGTCTTTGGACTTGTTATAAAATTTATATCAAATTATATTTTAATTGCTATACCTAGTATAAATATTTATGGAGCTGTTATAGGATTTATAGTTTATTTTACAGTAGTTTCAGTTATAAACCATTATAAAATAACAAACGTTACAAAAATTAAGATAAGACATTTAACATTAATTATAAAGCCTTTTTTAGCTAGCTTATATATGGGATTTGGTATTATTGTTTTAGGAATGCTATTTACTATGTTTATTAAGATAGAAGATTTAAATACTGTAACAGGCTTACTTTATACTGCAATGCTTGTAGTTTTTGGAGTTATACTATATATTCAAGGACTTATAACATTTAAAGCGGTAAGAAAAAGTGATATACGTTCAGTATCTCCAAGGTTATATAATAAAATACCTCAATTTATAAAAAATAGACTGCAATAAGCAGTCTATTTTTTTCGCATAATAAAACGTTTTTGTCTTGTTACGGTTATTAAAAAAACAAATAATAAAATAACGAAAATAGAAATTATAAATCCTTGAAGTCTATAATCTAAAAAATTTGTATACGCTGTAAGTATTTTTAAAAGTAAGAAACTAAGAATACCGCTGAGTGAATAAATTATAATATTTACTACAGAAATTTCAATATTTATAATCTTATAAACTTCATATAAATTTAGTATAAGAGTTAACAAAGAAACTATAAACATTGTAATTGCAAAACCCATTATATTTATAGATGGGATAGATGTTAATATTAATAATAGTGAAATTTCGATAACTTCAAGTATTACAGTATTTCTAAGAATAACTTTTGGTTTATCAAGTCCATTTAATATTCCAAACATTGTATTAGCAGCAAAAACTATTGGCATAGAAATCGATGTTATCTTAATATAAAAACCAAGATCATCTCTATCAAAAAAGAACATTCCAAGAGAGTTAGGTATAAGTTGACATAGAATAGTTGTACATATTCCTACAATAAACGAAACTTTTAAAACATTTTTAATTCGCCGTATAGTTCCAGAGTAATCATTTTTGCTCATACTTTGAGATAAATCAGGAATTATAAGAGTATTTAAAGAACCTATTATTATTATTGGAAATGTTACTATTGTAAGGGCCATACCAGAATATCTACCAATTATAGCAAGTGCTTCTGAATATTCCATTCCAGAGAGCATAAGAGCCCTTGGAACTATAAGTACTGAAACCATTGAAAATGTACTTATTAAAAAGCCATTAAGACATAACGGAATAGATGTAGCTAATAAATCTTTCAATAAATGTTTAGTAGGGCGTGTATTTTTATTACTTCTTGGAATATTTTTAGTTGTATGTTTGAAATATCCATATAATAAAATTAAACTTTGAAATTCTCCAAGACAAATAGAAATATATGCTAAAAGAACTAAACTTTCTAGTTTTACACATTTAAACATTGTTAATAATACAAATAGTATTAATATCCTAACACCTTTTTCCAGTATGTCTATAAATGCTGGAAGTTTTATTTTACTTGTTCCATAAAAATACCCCTTTAAAATATTAGATAATGCTATACAAATCATAGCAGGACAGGTAACCATTATTGCTTTAATAGTCCGAGGATCTCTTACCCAAAACTCACCAATCTTTGGTGAAAGGAAAAATACAAGCACACCTATAAAAAACGCCCAAACAAAATTAAACTTAGCGACTGTTTTCATACTTTTAAATATATTATTTGATTCATTTCTAGCAGCGTATATTGCAGTAGATTTTGATATAGAAGCTACAATTCCAGCTGTCATAAGTGAAATGAATAAATTATATACTGGCATAACAAGTCCAAAAAGACCCATTCCTTCAGCTCCAAGAATTTTTGAAAGATATATAGAAAATATAAATCCGAGTACCCCTGTAGCTAAATTAGATGTTGTTAAAAGAAAAGAATTTTTGTAAAAATTATCTTTAGACATATGTCACCACCTTATTAATTTTTTATATTAAAGAATATTCTATGTAGAGTCTAAATATGCTTTATAAAAAATATATTATGTATATAGATGATTTTAAGGAGGTGTAAATATGAAATTATTAGGGAATATTTTAAAAGGAGTAGGGGGGATTCTGATAGCTGTAATATTTTATGGTGTTATAGTTAATAATATAAAAAAAGTTGAGTTTGAATATGAAGTGATTTCTAAAAATGTAAAAAATGCAGAAGATTTTATTTTTACTGATGATGGTGAAATTATTATATCTAAAGAAGATTCTTTAATAAGAATAGATAGGTTTAATAATTTTGAAAATATATTTTCAGATAAAACTATAAAATTTGGAGATTTAGCATATGATGGTGATGAATTATTTTATTTATATGGAAATAAGTTAAATAGTTATAATGTTGAAAAGGAAGTTCATAGCATATTACTAGATGATATACCTAGTTATGGTGATTATTACGATAATAAACTTTTGATAAAAGATAATTTTTTATATTTAACAGTTGGAGCTGCAACAAATTCAGGTGTTGTAGGAAGTGATAATACTTGGAACAATAATGAGAAATCAGATATAGCTAGTTATGAATTTCATTTAAGTGGTGAAAATTTTGGCGCAAATGAAACTGGACCATTTATGAGTTATGGTAAAAGTTCTAAAAAAGATCAAGAAATTAAAGAAGGGTATATTGGTAATGCTTCTATAATAAAACTTAATTTAGAAAATAAAGAATTTGAAACAATTGCTCATGGAGTTAGAAATGTTGAAGGAATAGATTTTGATAATAATGGAGATCTTTTTATAAGTAGTGGAGGAATGGAAGCAAGAGGGTATAGACCTATACACGGAGATTCAGATTATTTATATAAATTAGTAGATGGTGGTTTTTATGGTTGGCCGGATTATAGTGGGGGAGATGCTATTGATTCAGCAAAGTTTAAACATGAAGATTATAAAACACAAGAGAAGATTTTAGTGGATAATTCTAAATATCCATTAGCTCCAATTTATGAACATGATAGTTTAAGTTCACTAGGTACTATGGCTGTTGATAAAAGTGGTGATTTAAAATCTGTAAATTCATTTTTTGTATTTGACAAAAATGATAAATCTATATTTAACTTAAATATAAATGGTGAAAAAACTAAGTTTTTTGATACACTTTCTGAAAATATAGAAAAGCTTATTATCAATGATAAGAAGTTATATGTTTTGGATAGTGATAATGGTAACTTATATTCTATATTTAAATCAGATAATAAGATGTTTAGCAATAGTATTACTATACCTATTATAATAATTTTTAGTTTAATATCTTTAAATACAATCTTCTTCATAAAAATATTTTTAAAATAAAAATATATTGATTTTATATTCCATAATATGTAAACTATAGTTATTGAAATTTTAGGAGATGATAAATTTGAGGGTAAGTCCTAAAAAGTTACTTGTTAATTTAAAGTATACACAGTTAAAGGGAAATGTTTTAGATGTGAGTTTAGATGAAACTGGAATTATATATAATTTAGT
>NZ_CAMQRY010000113.1 GCF_947036855.1 uncultured Clostridium sp. | reverse complement strand
CTATATGGTAAATAAGTTTGTTTGCTCTTTTTAATATTGCTTTTTGCAAGACTTAGATAAAGCATATCTTATTCACCACCTTTAGTAATTACTGATAGTGCTTTTGTAATTTTCTCATACATATCATCATCATTCATACTTCCCTTATAAATTTGATGAAATACCTCACCATCTCTTATAAATAGAACTCTTTTAGCTCTACTTGCAGCTCTTATACTATGAGTTACCAATAAGATTGTTTGTCCACTACTATTTATTTCATCAAATATATTAAGTAAATTCTCTGCTGATTTAGAATCTAAAGCTCCTGTTGGTTCATCTGCTAAAATAATCTTTGGATTTGTAATCAAAGCTCTTGCCACTGCTATTCTTTGCTTTTGTCCACCTGATATCTCATAAGGATATTTATTTAACAATTCTTCTATTCTAAGCATCTTGGCTAATGGACTTATTCTGCTTTCCATCTCTTTATAATTTGTTTTGCTTAAAACGAGTGGTAAAAAGATATTATCCTTTGATGAAAAATTGTCTAAAAGATTAAAATCCTGAAATACAAATCCTAAATTTTTTCTTCTAAAATCAGAAATCTTACTTTCCTTTATCTTAAGCGTATTTTCTCCATCTAATAAAATTTCTCCACTTGTCTGTCTATCAAGCGTTGCAAGTAAATTTAAAAGAGTAGTTTTCCCTGAACCAGACTCCCCCATTATAGCTAGGTACTCACCCTCTTCAACTGAAAAAGTTATATTATTTAAAGCATTAACCTTATTCCCCCCAAATCTTGTAGAATATACTTTTTTTAAGTTACTAACCTTTAATAAACTCATAAAATCCTCCTTAGTCTTTCTTATAAGTTAATTATAAAAAAAATATCACTTTCTCTCCATAACCTTAGCTTACAATATACCCTCTAACCTTACACTTTTGTAATACTGGCTAATAATCTAATATCTTTTTATCATTTGTTGTAATTATAGCCTTTGTTCCAGTACCTACAACTGACTCTATTTCTAACTTATATCCAAGTTTATCAAATATCTCTTTAGCTAAATAAAGCCCTATTCCTGTTGATTTTTTATCAAGCCTTCCATTATATCCTGTAAATCCCTTATCAAATATTCTTGGTAAATCTTCTTCATCTATGCCTATCCCTGTATCTTCAATATAAAGTTTATTTTTCACTACATAAATAGATACACCACCAGACCTTGTATACTTTATACAATTGGAAATAAGCTGCTCAACTCCAAAAGCTAACCATTTTTCATCTGTTATTACTTTAATATTTGAATCCTTATAATTAAGTGCTAATCCTTTTCTTATAAATAATCTTGAATACTTTTTAATAGATGATTTTATTATTTTATCTAAATCATACTCATTAATAAGTAAATCTGACTCACTTTCTGAAAGTCTTAAATATCCTAAAACCATAGATACATACTCTTCAACTTTAAATAGTTCACCTAAAAGTTCACCCTTTTCCTTTGTATTTATCTGTTGTAAAATAAGATTCATACCTGATATAGGAGTTTTAACCTGATGAACCCACAATGTATAATAATCAATCATTTCACTTTTATTTTTATCATTAATTGTTTTAAGATCTAAACTTTCCTTATATATCTTTTGAATTATTTCTCCATATATTTTCTCTATCAAACCATCTTCTATATCAAATAAATTTATCTCTGTATCAATATTTTCTTTTATATCCATTAGTCCTTTATATTTTTTACAATACTTATCAAAATCAAATAGAGCAATAATAAAACTCACTACTGCTACAATTGCTATACTATATAACACTGGCTCTAAACTTAAATCATATAAATATAAAATCCCACTAAAAATACTCATATTTATAATCATAAATATAAGCATCTTACTTCTATCTTTTAAATAACTCCAAATCATCTTATTCCACCATATATCCAATACCCTTTTTAGTTTTTATTAAATCATCTATATTAATAGACTGTAATCTCTTTCTAAGTCTTGCAATGTTAACAGTAAGAGTATTATCATCTATAAAACTATCACTATCCCAAAGTTTAACCATAATATCCTCCCTAGATATTGCCTTACCTACATTCTCAAATAATATTTGAAGTATCTTAAACTCATTCTTCGTAAGTTCTAAAGACTGCTCTTTATAGAAAACAGAATACTCATTAATATTTAAAATTATTTCTTTATTTTCTAAAATATTTGTTTCATTTCTAAAAGAATAACTTCTTCTAAGCAAAGCTTGTACTTTTGCTACTAAAACATTTATATCAAATGGCTTAGTAATAAAATCATCTCCACCCATATTCATTCCCATAACAATATTCATACTCTCCGTCATAGATGATATAAAAATTATAGGTACTTTAGAAACTTTTCTAATCTCACTACACCAATGATAGCCATTAAAAAACGGCAAACTTATATCAAGTAAAATTATATCTGGCTTGTACCCTACAAATGCACTTATAACTTCTTTAAAATCAATAACCTCCAAAACATCATAACTCCAACTAACTAAAGCATTTTTAATTTCTCTGCTAATTATCAAATCATCCTCTACAATTAGAACCTTATACACTTAAATCACCTCATAATAAACATACTACTACAATTTTCTATAATTTGTAAAATACAGACTATAGAAATCTAATGTAATTTCATACAGAAATAGTTTTATGAAATATATAATAAACATAATAAAATGGACCCTATAAAAAGTGTTTTTTATAGGGTCCATTTTACTTAATCAAAGTAGTTTCTTATTTTTAAAAATACTTTAAGAATCTATCGGTTGTTGATAAAAACCACCAAAAAAATTTTCTGTTGTTAAAACATTTATAATTGCTTGTGGATCAGTTTTCTTTATAAGCTGTGCAATATCTTGAACTTCATATGCAGATACGACCGTATGTAGTAAGCTCATTCTCTCTTTGCTATATCCACCATAACCATCTAATACAGATACTCCATGCCGATATTTTCTAATGTATTCATCCACAATTTCATCAGCCTGCTTTGTTGTAACTTGTAATGTTACACGCTTGTATCTTTGGTAGAAAAATGAAATTGTTTTTGTAGATATAAACTGAAAAACTATAGAATAACCTGCATAAACCCATCCAAACATAGAACCAAATATACAAAGTATAACTGCATTAAATATAAATACATACTCCCAAATTGATTTTCCTTTTTTATTTGAAATATGCAGTGCAATAAAATCAGTTCCTGCTGTTGATGAATTTCCTTTTAAAGCTATAACTATGGACATTCCATATAATAATCCCCCGAAACAAACATTCAAAATAATATCATCAAATAGCACTTGGAATGTGAAAATCTTCAAAAAAACACTAGTAATCACTACCTGAAAAAGTGATGAAATAACAAATCTTTTACCGATACTTTTATAACATAGTATAGCCACTGGAATATTCAACACAATTAATCCTAAGGATGTTGAAAAGTTACCTCCATATAAGTAAGCAATACGATCAATTAAAATCGCAACTCCTGTAAACCCACTTGAAAGAAGACCTGCTGGTTCTACAAAAACTTTAATTGTATAGGCTTGTAATATTGAAGATGCAATAACGGCTAAAGCTGTTATTACATCTCTATAATTTATTTTTTTTATCATTTTTTACTCTCATTTCGCTAAATAATATAAACTAAGTGCATATATTTTAGCATTTGTAATAATATCATCTATACTCATCCATTCATTAGGTTGATGTCCTATCCCTTTCTGTCCAGGAAATGATGGTCCAAAAGGTACAATATTCGGCATAAGTTTTGCATAAGTTCCACCAGTTGTTGTTACAGGTGTTCCATCCTTACCTGTTATAGCCTCATACGTTTTTTTTAATGTATCAACTAAAAAACAATCTTTTTCAAACTTAATAGGATTAAAATTACTAATACATTTTACTTCAAAATTAGAAATTAATTTTTTTATTTTTCCAACTATCTCCTCACAATTAGTATTTGCTGGGTAACTCACGCTAAATCTAACTGAAGGATTCTCATTATATAATAAACTATAATTTCTACACTCTAAATTTCCAAACTCTTTATCATTTATATCTATCCCCAATTTTTCACCATTATTTTTAGAATTTAAAATATAATCATTAACAAAGCTAAAAAATCCTTCTAAATTTCCTTTATCACCCTTAACCTCAATTAATGCTCTTCCTCTTTCTGCATAAACAACTGGGTATTTACAATCTGGAGTAAAGCCCATAACAGGTGGTTTTTCTTTTTTCAGATAATATTTTAAGTCCTCAAAACCACTCTCTTCATCACAACCAAAAATAATTCTCACTTCATGTTTTAAGTCTATATTTAATTTTTTCAAAGCATATAATGCATATAAACAAGATATAATAGGTCCTTTATTATCTAATATGCCTCTACTATAAATAACACCATTTTCAGTGTGTCCACTAAATGGTGGTTGCTTCCACCCCTTACCTACTTCAACTACATCTAAATGTCCAATAGCACACACATAGTTATCACTTTTCCCATAACTTGCATACCCAATGTAATTATCTATATTGGTAGTTTGAAAACCTAAGTTTTCTGCTAGGGCAAGAGTTTTATCTAATGCCTCTTTAATCCCACTACCAAATGGTGCATTCTTACATTCTTCTGATTTTATACTATCAATTTTGACTATAGATATAATATCTTCTATCATATATTTTGATATATTTTCTATTTCATTTATAATTTTTTTATCCATACTATAACTCTACTAACTGCGCTGTTCTAGTTTTCATATAATTATCAAGCCACTCTTTACTAGCAACCTCATGAATACATTTCCCATCTATATTTTTTGTTATATAAACAACTGGTTCTTCTATTTCAGTAGCTACAGCAAAAGAGAATCCTTCGATATTTGTAGCAACTCCCCACTCACCCTTATTATTCATAGCTATAAGTGACATATCTCCAGCTCTACCACGACGCTCTTTTAACTCTTGGTCAAATGTATTTACAACTTTTTCACAAGCATCTTGTGGGTGTATTCCATCTTTCATCAAACGTACTATCTCATAAGATACACAGCCTTTCATAAGATCCTCACCAAGCCCTGTAGCACTAGCACCACCAACTTTACTATCTACGTAAAACCCTGATCCTGAAATTGGAGAATCACCAACTCTTCCACTCTTCTTCATAAACAATCCACTTGTAGACGTAGCAGATGTCATCTTTCCAAATGTATCTAAACAAACCATTCCCACAGTGTCATGTCCTGAATATGGCTTGATTTCTAAATCTTTAATTTCCTTAACTCTATTCTTATAGTGAATTTTAGCACGATCTGTTAGCATATTTTTTCTTTCAAAACCTTCCTTATGAGCATACTTTTCTGCACCCTCACCAACTAGCATACTATTAACTTTTTCCTTTGAAAGTTTTCTTGCTATACTCACAGGATTTGCATAATCCTTAATAGCAGCAACCGCTCCTATATCAAGTGTATCTCCATCCATATAAGCTGCATCTAATTCTACAACCATCTCTTCATTAGGAAGTCCACCATATCCAACTGATTTGTAATAAGGAAAATCTTCTACTCTTTTTATAGCAGTTTCTATTGCATCTCCTGATACTTCTTTATCTTTTAACATCTCACTAGCTTCTGTTATACCCTCTATAGCCATACGCCATGTTGCAATTATACCCCACATATTTATATCTCCTTTATTTTGCAAAAAGGATGCTAGAAGCATCCTTTTCTTTTTTTATTTAAAACAATATTTTGAAACAATTATATCTAAATCTTTTTTATCTACCATTGCCTTTGCTAACTCACACATTCCCTTTAATGATTCATTAAGTCCTACTCCACCTTTTTTAGGCGTTTCAACAATATGAACCTTATTTTTAAACTCAGAAATTATAGTTTCATTTTCTTTTGACATAGCTGCAATTGCAGGAACATCAGTATTTTTATTAATTGCATAAGCAACATTTGCTGCCATTTTAGCAAAACCTTCATAATTAAATGCTGGTCCACATATTACTGCATCTGGCTTAAGTTTTTCAACCATAGCACTAAGTTTGCGTGTTACTTCTTGAGAATTTGCTTCATAAAAACCATTTCCACAATATAAACAAGCAATTACTTTTGCATCAATTCCCTTTAAATATGGTTCCATCATAATAGCAGGTCCTACAGCTTCTTTTTTAGCTCCTAAAGGAATCATTGTATCATCCTTAATTCCTGCACCTGATTGAATTTGGTCATAAATCATAATTATCTTCATATATTCATCTCCTATAAATCATCAAATGATAGATCATCTAATGAGAAATCATCTTCATCCTCTTTTTCACTTGCTTTACTTTCATCATCTATATACTGCTTATCCATAATCTTAATAAATGGCATATACATAAAGACTCCAAGAACTAATAACCCTGCTTGTAATAATGCTCCTGCCCAGTTAGTAGCAAGGAAACCTGAAATAATAACCGGTGTTGTCCAAGGAATATTTATACCATTACAAACTGGAACAAGTTCCATTGCCATTGCAGAGTATGCTATAACAATATTAACAGTTGGTACTACTATAAATGGTACTAACATTATTGGATTTAATACAATTGGTAATCCAAAAATAATTGGTTCATTTATACCAAATACCCCCGGTACTAATGAAAGTTTTCCTAGCTCTTTAATTCTTTTTGATTTACAGAATAATAACATAGCTATAATTAAAGATAATGTTGACCCAGCACCTCCAAATGTAGCAAATAAATCTTGGAATTGTTGAGATATAATATTAGCTTCCCCAATTCCAGTTTTAAAGAATTCTAAATTTTCAGCAGATAGTGTTTGTAAAATCGGATTAAATACAGCACCTACTACTGAACCACCATTGATACCAAAGAACCAGAATATGTGTAGGAAAATATAAGCTGTAACCATTGCACCTACAGTATCCCCAATATTTAATAATGGTGTTTGTAAAAATTCAAAAATAATTGTAAATATATCACTTCCAAAGAAGCCTGCTACTAAATTAATAATAAAGAATATTGACATAACTACAGTTGCAGGAATTAATGCTGCAAATGATTGTACAACCGTCGGAGGAACACCCTCTGGCATTTTAATTATCCAACCTTTTTTCTCTACCCAAGAATAAATGTGTACTGATACAAATGCACAAATAATACCAACAAAAATACCTTTAGCTCCAACCCAGCCAGTTGGTATACCACTTAAAGTAACATCTGCTCCATCTACTGTTCCTGTAACCTTATATGGCATTAACAAGAACCATGACATAATAGCTACTGCTGATCCAAATAGAGGATCGGTCTTCATTTTTTTAGCAAATGAAAATGCAATACCCATTACTGCAAAAATAGCCATAATACTAAATGTAGCGCTTGATGGTTTCTCAATAAATGAAGCTAATGTTTCACCAGTATTTGAATTAATAACTACTGAAGAAATCCACTTTGTCCAAGCTGGTATCGGAAAATTAGCTATTAATAAGAAAATAGAACCTGCTATTAATAATGGTGTTGAAATTAGAAAACCATCTCTAATAGACATTAAATATTTATTTCTACCTATAGCTTCTGCTAATGGTATCATAACTTTTTCAAGCTTTTTAAACACAAACATGTCCCCCTTTATTTTCTGTTATTTACTTTTTATTTTCTATTATTTT
>NZ_CAMQRY010000112.1 GCF_947036855.1 uncultured Clostridium sp. | reverse complement strand
CTTGACTAGGAAGCTCCCACTTCAAGCTTTAGCTAAGTGGTGAGTAGTTCACAATACGCAATTAATTATATTAAAAATAAAACAGGTTGGAGGGGAAATTATAATGGAAGAAAAAAATAAAATTATTCCTCTTATTCCACTTAGAGGCATGTCTGTTTTTCCAAGTATGATAACTTATTTTGATGTAGGTAGAAAAAAATCATCAAATGCGGTTATAAATGCAATGGAACTTGATAGTGAAATCTTTTTAATTCCACAAATAGATGATGAAGTAGAATCACCCAATATAGATGATTTGATAAAGATTGGTACTATATGTACTATAAAACAAGTAGTTAATTTGTCAGATGGAACAAAAAGAGTTTTGGTTGAGGGAATTTCAAGAGGTAAAATAAATGAATATATGGATTCAGATGATTTTATAAAAGCTGATATTAGTACGGTTTATGATGAAATAGATGAAGACTTTGAGTTAGAGGCATTTGTTAGAGAAATAAAAGAAGCTTTTAGTGCATTTTTAAATATCACATCAACACCATCAAAAGAGATTATGGGAAGTTTAGATGCACTTGAGTCATCAGATAAATTAGTTGATATAATTACATCATATATTATATTTGATGAGGTAAATAAAAAAGAAATACTAGCAACACTTAATGTGAAAGAAAGACTTGAAAAAGTTTTAGTTCATATAAAAGAAGAGATGGAAATTATAGCTTTAGAGAAAAAGATAAAATCTAGAGTTAATAAGAAAGCTGATAAGGCACAAAAGGAATTTTATTTAAGAGAGCAACTTAAGGTTATTCAAGACGAACTTGGTGAAGGTAGTGAAGAAAAAATAAAAATAGCTACTTATAATAAAAAGCTTGAGAGCAAAAAGATACCAGCTAGTGTCGTAAAAAAAGCTAAATATGAAATATCTAGACTAAAAGCACTATCAGCAAGTAGTCAAGAAGGAAATGTTGTACAAACATATTTAGATTCTTTATTTGAATTACCATGGGGAAAACTTAAAAAGGAATCGATTGATATAAAAGAGGCTAAAAAAATATTAAATAATGATCATTATGGTTTAATTGACGTTAAAGAAAGAATACTTGATTATTTAGCTGTTAAAAAAATTAGTAAATCATTAAGAAGCCCTGTTATATGCTTAGTTGGACCTCCGGGAGTTGGTAAAACTTCAATTGCATCAAGTATAGCCAAATCTCTTAATAAAGATTTTGTTAGAATGTCACTTGGTGGAATAAAGGATGAGTCTGATATAAGAGGGCATAGAAAAACATATGTTGGAGCAATGCCAGGTAGAATAATAGAAGCATTGAAGAAATCAGGTAGCATGAATCCTGTATTTTTACTAGATGAACTTGATAAAATGGTAAGTGAATATAAAGGTGATCCATCAGCGGCAATGCTTGAGGTTTTAGATACAAACCAAAATGATAAGTTTAGAGATCATTATTTAGAAGTTGATGTAGACCTTAGTAATGTTACATTTATAGCAACAGCTAATAGTCTTGATAATATTCCAAGACCTCTTTTAGATAGGATGGAGATTATTGATGTATCAGGATATACATATGATGAAAAATTCTATATTGCTAAGAAATATTTAATACCAAAAGTATTAAAAGAGCATGGTATGAGCTTAAATTCTATAAATATATCTGATACTGTAATAAATGAGATTGTAAATTATTATACAAGAGAATCAGGTGTTAGAAGCCTTGATAGAGTAATAGCTAAAATTGTTAGAAAAGCTATGAGACAACTTGCAGAAAAAAATAAAAATAAAATAACTGTCGGAATTACTATGCTACCTAAGTATTTAGGTGATAGAATATATTCATACGATAGTATATCAGAGGACAGGGTTGGAATTGTAAATGGACTTGCATGGACAGCGTATGGTGGAGATACACTACCGGTAGAAGTTAATGTTATGGATGGAACTGGTAAACTTGAACTTACAGGTAAACTAGGTGATGTTATGAAAGAGTCAGCAAAAGCATCATATAGTTTAGTTAGAAGTAATTGTGAAAAGTTTGGTATAGAAAATAAAGATTTTTACAAAAATAAAGATATACACATTCATGTTCCAGAAGGAGCAGTTCCAAAAGATGGTCCATCAGCAGGAGTAACAATGACTACAGCATTAGTTTCAGCACTTTCTAACAGAAAGGTTAAAGGTGATTTGGCTATGACTGGGGAGATTACTTTAATTGGTAATGTATTACCAATTGGTGGTCTTAAAGAAAAATGTCTTGCAGCTAAAAGGATTGGTATAAAAACTATAATAATTCCAAGTAAAAATGAGAAAGATTTAAAGGATATACCAAAGAAAATTAAAGATGGGCTTAACATAATAATAGCAAAACAAATAGATGAAGTGCTTAAAAATGCACTAGTATAGGAGAATGAAAATGAAAATTAAAACAGCAGAATTTGTAACGTCAGCAGTTAAAAAATCACAGTATGTAGAAACAGGATTACCAGAGATAGCATTCGTTGGTAGATCAAATGTTGGTAAATCATCAATAATAAATGCATTAACTAATAGAAGAGGACTTGCAAAAGTCAGTCAAACTCCAGGTAAGACAAAGCTTATAAACTTTTTCTTATTAAATGATGATATTCACCTAGTTGACCTTCCAGGATATGGATATGCTAAGGTTTCTAAGACAGAAAAAGAAACTTGGGGGCAAACTATAGAAAACTATTTACTAGAAAGAGCTCCTCTTAAAAGAGTTGTGTTATTACTAGATTGTAGAAGAACTCCAAATGAAGATGATGTACTTATGTATAATTGGATAAAACATTATGGATATGATTGTAAAATTGTATCAACAAAAAGAGATAAAATATCTAATAACGAGTTATTTAAAGCTGAAAAAAGAATTAGAGATACTATGGAAATGGATAAAGATGAAGAATTACTATTCTTCTCATCTCTTAATAAAAAGAATAAAGAAGAAATAATCGAGAAATTATTTGGAGATTTATACGAGTTTTAATTAAAAATAAGAAGCTATTTTAAAAGTAGCTTCTTATTTTTTTGCATTATAATTATGAATTTTATTAAATTTAGATTGAAAAAGTTAAAAAATCATAAGGAAATTATAAATTTATATCCAAAGTGATTGTTAAAAATTTCATAAAGTACTATAATATGAAATGTAATAGATGATTTTGGGGGGATAAAAAAATGTATAATGAGGAAATGGACGCCGTATGTCATTCAGCAGAAAAAAAAATAGGACTGTATAATAAGGGTATATTAAAATATATAATGATATCTTTATTAGGTGGTCTTTTTGTTGGTCTAGGAGTTATGCTATTATATAGCGTTGGAGGAATCCTTGACCATGCAAATTTTGGTGGTACTAAGATTATAATGGGGATGTCATTTGGTGTAGCACTTAGTCTTGTAATGATGGCTGGGGTAGATTTATTTACAAGTAATTCACTTGTTATGACAATAGGAGCTTTATATAAAAAGGTTTCGGTACTTGATATGATAAAAATACTTGTAGCTAGTTATATTGGAAATGTTATAGGTTCTGTAATTGGAGCATTTATTTATGTTCAGTCAAATGCAGCAACAAGTTATGTAGCAGATTATATATTAAAATCTGCAGAAGGGAAAATGGGAACTTCTGCATCAGAATTATTCTTTAAAGGGATACTTTGTAATATTTTAGTTTGTCTTGCAGCATGGTTCACATATAAGATGAAAAGTGAATCAGGAAAGCTTATAATGATATTCTGGTGTTTATATACTTTCATAACAGCAGGTTTTGAACATAGTATAGCTAATATGACACTTTTTTCAATGTCACTTATGATGCCAGCTAGTGGATATGTAGTTTCTTTAGGTGGTGCAGTGCATAATTTACTTTGGGTTTCACTGGGTAATTTTATTGGTGGTACAGTATTTTTAGCATTACCACTATATTATATAGCAAAAGAAAAGAAAAATTCATAATAGTAAACTGTATAGGCTGATAAAGCTTATACAGTTTTTTGTTATATAGAGTTTAAATGGAAATTTAACAGAAAATTATCAGAAAATTGTAGAAATATAGCTTATAATTAAAATATAGGATATATAAGGAGATAGAAAATTATGAATTATACATATATTCTGGAGTGCGTGGATAAAACTTTGTATACTGGATGGACTAATAATTTAGAAAAGCGAGTTATAGTTCATAATAGTGGAAAGGGAGCAAAGTATACAAGGGCAAGAATACCAGTAAAACTTGTGTATTTTGAAGAATTTGAAGATAAAGTCAGTGCACAAAAAAGAGAATATGCAATAAAAAAATTAACTAGAGCAAATAAGTTAGAGCTTATAAATAAGTAAATTAATGGGGGGATTATTTTATGAAAAGAAAGTTTACATATGATATTATTTTTGAGTTTATAGTGTATCTGCTAACTGCGGGATATATGATTTATGGAATACTATCAGGGGAGCAAAATTATGTTATAAATG
Organism: uncultured Clostridium sp.; assembly: GCF_947036855.1. Taxonomy (GTDB): domain Bacteria; phylum Bacillota; class Clostridia; order Clostridiales; family Clostridiaceae; genus Sarcina. The sequence goes on along the minus strand of NZ_CAMQRY010000112.1, from coordinate 3,248 downwards.
GAGCTATGACAATAGGGGTAATGATACTTCCAAGGGTTGTTATGAGAATATTTAAATTTAAGGTTTCACCATTTTTAAATTTTTTAGTTCAGTTCTTTATATTTATTTCAATGTTTCTTGGAAAAGTCCAAAATTATTATGGGAAATTTTCATGGTGGGATTTATTTCTACATGCAGTATCAGGAATAGTAATTTTCTTAGTTGCATATATGTTATTTCTTTTACAAAATAATTGTGAGACAAGCAATGTGAAGCCAATACTTATTATTACTTATGCTCTTATATTCGCAATTGCTATGACTGCAATATGGGAAATGTGGGAGTTTGCAGGTGATAGATTGCTAGGGCTTAATTCACAAGGTGGAAGTCTTATGGATACAATGGAAGATATAATTGCTGGTAGTGTTGGTCCATTATTTATGGTTCCACTGCTTGCATCATATTTAAATGGTAAGAAAAATATATTATTTGATGATTTAACAAAATTCATAAAAGAGAATAATAAAGAGAAAACTATTAATAAATAAGTAAAATGGACTAGATTTAGCTATTAAATCTAGTCTTTTTTTAGCTGATAAATGAGCATACTATTTGTACAATAAGTATGAGATAGTAGAGTGAGTGTTGAATTTATCTTAAATATGTAGTTAAATTAATAGAGAAACTAGGAAAAACTTAGTGTAAAGATATAAAGGAAGTGTAGAGTTATAATGGAAAAACAATTAGCTAAAGAACATATAGCCAAAATATCAAAGGCATCAACTTATTTTATTTTTAAAAATGGAAAAATAAAAGATTTATATGAAGAAGGAAAAATTAGTGATACTGAGCTAAAAGAAATGCAAGAGTATATGCAGAATCATTTAGCATATTTATATGAGGTGCTTTTAGAGGAAAATAATATTAAGAAATTTGATTTAATTGTACAAACGATGAGTAAGTTTTATATAAATGATGATACAGATGTAGTATTAGAAGATGGTGGATTTGATGAGTTTTATAATCAACTATTCCCCAAAGTTAGTTCAAGTTTAAAAATGAAATAAGAGAAAGGTATAAATCATTTTGATGATTTATATCTTTTTTTTGTCTTAATAATACAAAAAAAATACATTTATCAAACAATAGTTACAAAAGTGGAATTATTGAATTAAAATAAAAAGTTATATAAAGTGAAAAATAAAATAGTGATTAAGTTAAATATTTAAGAGTTTGATATAAAAAATAGCAGTAAATTATTAGTTTAATTAATTTACTGTTAATAGTTAGTGAGAAATATTCTTTATTGATAATAATATTAGAAATAAAGAAATTGTAATGTTTGCAATAAAACTTCCCAAGTGATAATCTTAATCAAGTGGGAACGAGAGAAATAAATACGGGAAATAAAAATTTGGAGGAATTATATTATGGAAGCAACGCGTAAGCCTTTTAATAAGAAAAGACTATTTATGCTTCTTGCTACAGTAGGTCCAGGATTAACAGTTATGTTAGCGGACACTGATGCGGGATCAGTTATTACAGCAGCTCAATCAGGAGCAGTATGGGGGTATAGATTATTAGCACTACAAATAATATTAATACCTATACTTTATTTTGTACAAGAACTTACAAATAGACTTGGTATCCTTACAGGAAAAGGTCATGGTGAGTTAATAAGAGAAACTTTCGGTAAGTATTGGGAGTGGATATCGGTTATTACATTACTTGTGGCAGCGATTGGAGCGCTAGTTACAGAATTTACAGGAATACTTGGAGTTGGACTTATATTTGGAGTTTCGAAATGGGTAAGTATACCACTTGCAGCAGTTGGACTTATAATAATTACAGGTCTTGGAAAATATAAAAGAGTAGAAAAAATAGCAATATTTGTTGGTTTATTTGAATTAGTATTTTTAGTAGCAGCTTTTATGGCAAAACCAGATATACATCAGATGGTAGTACAAGCAGGGCAACAACCTCTGCATAATGGTGGATATTGGCTTTTAATATCAGCTAACGTTGGAGCAGTTATTATGCCTTGGATGATTTTCTATCAACAAAGTGCTGTTGTAGATAAAAAACTTACAGAGAAAAATTTAAGATTTACACGAATAGATACAATGGTAGGTTCTATTTTAACTCAGGTTATAATGGCAGCAGTTTTAATACTTGTGGCAGCAACAATTGGTAAAGCTCATCCTGGTACTTCATTAAATGGAGTTGGGGATATAGTTAATGCAATTTCACCATTTGTTGGAGTATTTGTAGGTAAAATATTATTTGCACTAGGAATGGCAGGAGCAGCTTTAATAGCAGCGATAGTTGTTTCACTAGCTATATCATGGGCGCTTGGAGAAATGCTTAGAGTACCATGTAGTTTAGATAATAAGTGGTCAGAAGCACCTGTATTCTATGGTATATATGCAGTGGTAATTATTATTGCAGCAGGAATAGTTGTTTCAGGAATGGGACTTATACAGTTAACACTTGGTGTTGAAATTCTTAATTCACTATTATTACCTATAGTTTTAGGATTCTTAATAGCCTTAGGATGGAAGGCGCTTCCAAAGAAACATGCACTTAAGAAATGGGAAAAAACAGTTCTTATAATAATATATATATCAACTGTAGCACTTGGAATTCTTACAGCTATCGCAGCTTTATAATTCAAAAAACGATAACAAAGATTTAATCTTTGTTATCGTTTTTTTATATTATAATAGTTATTATAATAACTATTATGGGGGAAATATATGAAAAGAGTAGATGAAAGAGATACTATGTTTGCAAGGATGTCTTATAACGTAGGAAGTAATGAATATAAAGATTATTATAAAAGAAATCCAGAAAAGAAGGTTATAGATGATGAAATAAGAAAAAAACCTAATTTATGTTCAAAAGGTACTAGAACGTATGATGAATTATATTCACCATTTGCAAGTGCACCATTTGAATTTTTATCAGATATAAAGAGTTTTTCAGATGGGGAAGTAAATAAAGATAGAAAGTATATAGATAATATTAGTGAGTTTACTGAAAAATTAAAGGCATATGCAAAGTTTTATGGAGCAAATTTAGTTGGTATAACTGAAATGAAAGATGAGTTTTACTACGAAAAAAGAGGTCGGCATAAAGAAAATTATGGAGAGGTGATTGAAAGAAAAGATATGTTACCATATGGAATTGTATTTGCTGTTGAAATGGATAAGGAAAAAATTGAAAAAGCACCAATGCTTGATGAGGTTATTGCAACATCTAAAGCTTAT
>NZ_CAMQRY010000111.1 GCF_947036855.1 uncultured Clostridium sp. | reverse complement strand
TTTTAAGAATATCCTTAATTTTATCATTATTATACATAGAATCACTAAAGTTATTAGCAAGCTTACTTGCATATTTTTTACTCTTAGCTTTATCATTTTCTTTATTCAAAATAGCAAGTTTATATAAAACTTCTTCAGTATAAGTTTTATCTTCGCCTTTATACTCTGAACTTATATATTCCTCATAATATAAATTTGCATTTTTATTATCTTCTAATCCTTCAAAAGCTCCCGCAAGCATATAAGTTATATGCTGATCTAAATAACTTTCTTTTGAATATTTTTTTGCCATAAGGAGTGTTTCTTTCCCACTTTCAAAAGCTTTAGCTTTAATACTTGTTTTACCTTTTGAATACATTTCATCTATTCCTTTAGTACTCATAAATATCTTAGCTTCCTTTAAAACTTTTCCATCTTCTTTAGATAAATCTTCTTTTTCAATTCCTACTAAATTTTTATCTATCCATTTAAAATCTGAATTAGATATAGCATTTTTTAGTTCCTTAACACTTCCAACTACTATATTATCACTTTCTGTATCTTTATCCTCTGCTAATTCATCCTCTTTGCTCTCTTTATCTATTTTATCAACTTTCTTATCTTCAGTTTCATCTACTACTTCATCTTGAACATCTTCTTTAGGGATAGTTGCTAGATTTTTATTCCCTAGCTCACTATTTTTCATAAGACTTACTCCACCAATAAGAACTACAACAACAGACATAACTATCATTATTTTCTGCTTATTGAAATTTAAACTTCCAGTTTCTTTTTTAATTGTTTCTAAATTACCTTTTGCAACTGCGTTATTTCTGTCTTTATCTAAAACTAATTCTATTTGATTTTTAGCAAGGTCAAAATTCCTTTTCTTTATATAACAGTATGCAAGTGCATTTCTAACATTTATTATGTTATAATCACTTCCTGATGCTGCTTCTAATGATTCTATAGCTGATTTTATTTCTATCTTTTCTATCATTTCTAATGCTTGCTTATATCTGTATTCGTTAATTCCATCCTCATTTACATATGCATCAATATACCCTCTTGCTATCTCATCAGAATTAAAATCAATATTTATTTTCCAACTAGTTATAGCTTTTTGTCCTTGCCCTTTTAAATAATAAATCATTCCCCTAAGATTTAATGCAGCCGAATTTTTCATATCATATGAAATTGCAATATCAAGATTTGCTATAGCTTTTTCAAGGTTCCCTTTATGAAAATTCTTAACCCCTCTATTATAGAACTTTCTAGATTCTTTCATCTTCCCACCCCTAAAACTTCAAAATTTTTCCATTATAACTATTATACCAAGTTTCTTTATACTTTTTTATTTTTTTGCAAAATTTAACTATTTGTTTTAAATTAACACAAAAAAAGAGATAACATTGCATCATCTCTAAAAAAAACTATTTATCAAACACAATCGACTTTGCAAAAGCAAAAATTTCTCTAAAATAATAATATGGTGCAAGAGTATAAGGAGTTTTAGTTCCAAATGTACTAAGACTACCATATTTAAGTCTTTTACCTAAAAAATAACTTCGCATTGTATGGAATCCATTAGTAAAAACTTTTATATCCAGCTCTTCTATATCCGAACCTTTTTTATCCTCTATTATTTCTTTTGAAAACTTAAAATTTTCAAATGTTGATGTTGATTCATCTTCTAAAATAATTTTATTATTATCAATCCCTTTATCAACTAAATATCGCCTCATAGCCTCTGCTTCTGAAATAAGTTCATCATGCCCTTGCCCACCAGAAACTATAATGAAATCATAATCTTTATTCTTATTTACATACTCAATAGCACCATCAAGTCTAGTTTTTAGCATCTGTGAAACCTTATCTCCCTCAAGCCCAGCACCAAGTACCATAACAACATCAGTTTTGTCATAATCTTTATTCATCCCAAATATAAGCATAGTAACACTAGCTATACTAACCAAACTAATAGCTAAAACAATAAGTCCTACCACCTTTTTCCTCCATTTTGTATATATATCTATATTCCGTCTTCTTTCATACCTTAAATCCAAAAAATATATTGATACTAAAATTACTCCAAGTAATAAAATACATAAATTAATTATATTTACTCCAGTTGTACAAATTATAAATACATAATATGCTAAAACTAATACTCCACTAATCAAACTTTTTTTACTTATCATCTATACCCTGTCCCCTCTATAAATTTTATCAATTTACCCTTAATATTAACATAATAATTATTTTTTCTTTGTCGTATTTTGTCTTTTTCAAATAATTTTGAAATAAAAAAAGACATCCATTTCTGGATGTCTAATATATCTAAATTACTCTTGTTCCATTATTACTTTTTTAGCTGTTAATATTGATGATGCACTCATTGAGAATTCATCTAAACCATACTCAACTAATGTTGGGATAGCTATTTCATCTCCAGCCATTTCTCCACACATTCCTACCCATTTACCATGTTTATGAGCTCCATCAATTGTCATTTTGATTAATCTAAGAACTGCAGGGTGCATTGGGTTGTAAAGGTATGAAACTTTTTCACTCATTCTATCTGCTGCAAGTGTATATTGAATTAAATCATTTGTTCCGATTGAGAAGAAATCAACATGCTTAGCAAGTTCATCAGCCATAACTGCTGCTGCTGGAATTTCTACCATAATACCCCATTGGATACTATCTGATACTTCAATTCCTTCAGCTACTAATTCTGCTCTACATTCTTCTGCAACTTCTCTTGCTTGTTCAAATTCTTGTATTCCTGAAATCATTGGGAACATTACTGCAAGCTTACCGTATATTGAAGCTCTAAGTAAAGCTCTTAATTGAACCTTGAATATTTCTTTTCTATCAAGACATAATCTGATAGCTCTATATCCTAAGAATGGGTTCATTTCTTCTGGTAATGGTAAGTAAGGAAGTGTTTTATCTCCACCAATATCAAGTGTTCTGATAACTACTTGCTTACCAGCAGTTTTTTCTAAAACATATTTATATGATTCAAACTGCTCGTCCTCTGTTGGAGCACTTTCTCTATCCATATATAAGAACTCAGTTCTAAATAAACCAACTCCATCTCCACCATTAGCCATAACTTGATCTACATCTTCAGGCTTACCAATGTTTCCACAAACTTCTACTCTTGTTCCTGATTTAGTTATAGTTTTAACATCTATTAATCTTTTTAATGCTTCTAATTCAGCTTCAAAAGCTTCTTTTTTAGCTGTATATTCTGCTATAAGCTCTTCTGAAGGATTTAATATTGCAATTCCTTCTATTCCATCAAGAATTACTTTATCTCCATTTTTAAGAGTATCAGTAATTGTTCTAAGTCCAACTATAGCTGGTATCTCAAGTGTTCTAGCCATAATAGCTGAGTGAGATGTTCTTCCACCTATATTTGTAAGGAATCCAACAACTTTACTTCTATCTAATTGAGCTGTATCTGATGGTGTTAAATCATGAGCTACTACTACTGTATTATTTGGTGCATTTTCAAATGGATTTACTGCAACTCCTGCGATATTTGCAATAATTCTATTTGAAACGTCTTTAAGATCAGCTGCTCTTTCTCTCATGTAAGCATTGTCCATTGACTCAAATATTGTAACAAATGTATTTTTTGTATTTTCAACTGCTTTCATAGCATTTAATTGTTCATTTTCAATAGCCATATCCATTGCTCCAGCAAATTCTGGATCATCAAGTAATGTTATATGAGCCTCGAATACTTCTGCTTCTTCCTCACCCATTGACTCTGCTGCTTTAGCTTTTATTTCTGTTAACTGCTCTTTTGAAGCCTCTAAAGCTTTTGTAAGCTTTGCTTTTTCTGCTACTATATCAGTAATTTTTTCATCTGATATAATTATTTCCTCATGCTTTTGAATTAAAACTGTTCCGATTGCATATCCTTTTGATGCTGCTATACCCTTCATCATTTCAACTTCCTCCTTAAAACATAACCTATTTTTTATTTTTATTAATTTCTATTTTTATATATTCTATAGTTTGAATAAAACTATAAACTTACTTTACATATTTATTCTATATACTATTAATAAGCAACTTCTGTGCCAACTGTATGTCAGTTAAATTATTGTTTATATTATTCACAATTTCTTTTTATTTTTATTTGGCATTTTAAATGCAACTGTATATTATATGTTTACTTTTGTTATTTATTATATATATTTTACTTTTACTGTATATGATTTTTCTTCATTAATCCTTATACTATATACTAATTATATCACCTTGATAAAAAGTATCAAGATTTACATATTAATTTGATATTTTTTATCATATAATATATTTATTGATATTTTTTATCAACTTTTAAGAAAGGTGGGCTTTATTATGTATCATCAAAATATTAAAATTACAGCTTCAACCGGTATCCATACTAGATTTGCTGCTATGATTGTTAGTAAAACCGCAGAAGTTAAATCAAAATATAAATTAAACATATATATAAAGAAAGAAAATTATACCGATTGGCTTGGTGTTAGTATGCTTGGAATACTTGCACTTAAAATTACCACAGGTGAAATTATAAGCTTTGGTTGTTCTGAGAAAGGACTTATAGCTAAGGTAGCCATACAATCGCTTATCGACTATATTGATAACTGCATTAACTCTGAAACAAAGTTGCTACCAAAAATAGATGAATTTATTGATGAGTCAAATATTGCACATGAACAGGTGCTTGATGAACTTCCTATTGGAATAATCGCTATTGATATCCATGAAAATATAACTAAAATAAATTCTTATGCCCTTAATCTTTTAAAGAAAAATTTATATGAAACACTTGGAAAGCCAATAAAAAAACTTATCCCTAATTCAGAACTTACTGATACTTTAACTTCAAAAGAAAAAGAAATGGGTAAAATTCTGTACTTAAATAAAAATACTACCATAGTAAATCGTTCTCCTCTCTTTTCACATGGAGAGCTTATTGGTGCTATCTCTGTTATACAGGATATATCTGATATGGTAGGTCTTAAAGAGATAAATGAAAGATTCACTAAAATCCTTGAAAACTCTAGCGAGCTTATTTGTTTTGTAGATGAGTATGGAAAAATAAATTATGTGAATCCTGCTTATACTAAAGTTTTACTTAAAGAAAATACTAATATAATTGGGAAGGACATCTTCACTTTATCCCCAAATGGACATAGAGCTAAATGTTTTAAAACTAAAGAAGCTATAAAAAATATAATACACTCTAAAAATGGTGTTGATATAATTAGTAAAATTGACCCTATCTTTATTGATGGTGTTTTCAAAGGAATTATATCTACATCTAAACCTATAAATGAACTTAAAGGGCTTATTGATAAACTTGAAAAATCTGAGGAAGAACTTAATTTTTATAAAGAAGAATTTATAAAGCATGTTCATTCTTCTGCATCTAATGATATAATTGGTGCTACTTCTAGCCTTAAAGATATAATGTATATCTCTGAAAAGGCATCTAAAAGTACATCAACTGTTTTAGTTCGAGGTGAAAGTGGAACTGGGAAAGAACTTATTGCTAAGTTTATTCACAACGAAAGCAAAAGAAAAAATATGCCTTTTGTAAGAGTTAACTGTGCTGCTATTCCTGAAAATCTTTTAGAAAGTGAACTTTTCGGATATGAAAAAGGAGCATTTACAGGTGCTGTTAAAGCAAAGCCTGGTAAATTTGAAATTGCTGATGGCGGAACTATCTTCCTTGATGAGATTGGAGATATGCCTATGTCTATGCAAGTTAAACTTTTAAGAGTTCTTCAAGAAATGGAAATTGAAAGACTTGGTTCAATTGCTCCAAAAAAAGTTGATGTTAGAATTATTGCTGCAACTAATAGACATCTTGAAGATATGATGGCTGAAAATACATTTAGAGAAGACTTATTTTATAGATTAAACGTCTTATCTGTAATGCTTCCTACACTTAAGAATAGAAAGGAAGATATTCCTATTCTTGTAGAGCATTTTATAGAAAAAATAAATAAAAAGCTTAGTGTAAATATTAAATCTATTGATTTGAATGCTTTGCATATTTTAGAGTCTTACAATTTCCCTGGTAATATTCGAGAACTTGAAAATATTATTGAAAGGGCTATGAACTTATGTGATGGACTTACAATAAAATCTTCTGACTTCCCAAGTTATATACTTGGCTCTTTTGATAAGTCATCTGATATTTTAAAACTTGATAGTGATAATATCCTTCCATTTGAAGAATATGAAAAAAGAATTATTACTGCCGCTATAAATAAATATAAATCTTTTAATAAAACTGGAAAGGCACTTGGGCTTACTCATAGAACTATCTCACTTAAGTGCAAAAAATATGGAATCAATACTGATAAATAAAAATAGAGCTATATAAGTTAGACTTCCTCTAACTTATATAGCTCATTATTTATAGTTTTATATAATTCTAGCCATCAAAACTTCATGTTCAAATCCAGTTTCAGTTATAACTGAACATTTTTTCTTGCCCTCTTTTATAAATCCAAACTTTTCATAAAGTTTTATTGCATTATCATTACTTTCAAAAACAGTTAGTTCCACTCTTTTAAGTTTAAGCTCATTATCTGAAAGTTTTATAACCTCTTCCATAAGTCTTTTACCTATCCCCATTTTATGATAATCTGGGTTTATCATTATAGTAAATGTACCACTATGATATTTTTTATGGTGTGGATACTTATTTAAAGCAATCATTCCCACAACTTTTTCTTCAAACTCTGCAACAAACCAAAATTCATTTTCAGTTCTAGAACCAATTCTACACTTCATCATATTAGCTGATTCCATAGGAGATGCCATTATATTTTCTATAACACCATTCATTTTTCTTATTTTACTAAGTGCCTTTGCATCCTCTAGCTTAACATCCCTGATAATTAAATTTTCCATAATTGTCCCCCTTAAAACTGATTAAATAGTTTTTTCAATTATTTCTAAATTATTACCTATACAATAAAGAACCTTTTTATCTAAATTTAAAATAGCCATATGGTCTCCAAATGTATAGTTTATGTTAGCTATATAATTTTCCCCTATAACTCTTATAGGACTTACATTAAAGTTTTTAATTGTTGTATGACCTATAATTATATTACAGTCTAAATTATCTAGCTTACAAAAATCAAATCTGATTGCATTGAGATTGAAATATCTATCCCAAACAAGGTCTGACTTTTCTAAACTACATAAATTTTCAATTATTTCATTTTTTCTAAATGATTTAAGTTCATTGCTTGGTCCTGCATGAGTTATTATATTTTCTCCTCTAGCTATATAATATGGTCTCTCTTTTAAAAAATTATATAATTTTTCAAATTTATTTTCACCATCTTCTATACTGTATTTAACAAGAACTTTAATAGTTTCCATTCCACCATTTAATAGCCATAAATCAATAATTTCACTTTCATAGTTGTAACTATCATCAAAAAACTTTGTTAGCAGTCCTGTTTCATATGCATTAATGAACATTAATTCATGATTTCCCATTATTAATTCTACATTTGGAACTAAAAATACAAATTTTATAACATCTAGAATTTGACTTCCTCGATCTAGAATATCTCCATTTATTATTAAAGTATCTTTTTCAGTAAATTTAACATGCTTTAGAAGTCTTTTGAGCGCATTAAAATTACCATGAATATCACTAACAACATAGTCCATAACTTTGCTCCTTTGAATTCTTTCTTACCTTAAATCCTAAATTAAAAGCCATAATATTGCAAATTAAATATTCATATACAAACTTAATATTTATTTAATAATATA
>NZ_CAMQRY010000110.1 GCF_947036855.1 uncultured Clostridium sp. | reverse complement strand
AGTAAGCTTACAGCCTCGAGCATAAAGCCCGAGGTTTTACGCTATTTTCTATAAATGTCATAAAAATAAAACTAGAAAAGATATATTCCTTTCTAGTTTATCGTATTATATTATGTCGAACTTTAGTTTGCCTATAAATTTATCCATAGGAACTTCAAAATATCTAAGTCCTGCTGCATATGGAGCTATATCATATAATTGAAAAAAGATTGTTACTCCATCTTTTGAAATATAAAAATCTTGATTCTCTTTCACACCTTTAAAATAATCTCCATGGTCAAAATACATATCTTTATTTTTTTCAATTTCACTTCTTATATAATTATCACATACAGTTTTATAATCAAAACCATCAATAAATAAATCTTTAAGTATCAATCTACTCCCTGTTTTTAAATCATAATTATAAGGTATCAAAGTTGACATACCATGTGCTCCACCTAAAAACTCATAATTACTCACAACTAAGCTAAGTAAATCATTATTATTGTATGGAACTTCAAATGAACTTTTAATAATATAACTTGGGTGGAACAAATCTTTTTTTGCATCACTCGTAATTCTATTTACAAAACCATTAATATCAGAATTTATAGTATCAAAAATACCATTAACACCTTTATCTATAGAATTTACAATTGGAAGATCTAATTCTATATTTATATTGTCCTGAACCTTCATTATTTTTTTTGAATCTATGTCTAAAAATGTTGTAGTACAGCTAGCTGTAACACTAAAAAATAACAAAAATATAAAACTACATAAAACTACTTTTTTCCTCATATTTTTCTCCTTTTAAAAGATTACTTTTTATTTTAGTATTCTCTCTTATCTAGCAAATATGTGGCTTTTGAAATATAAATTTTTTTAATTAATAAAAAAGTTATCCACACTTCCCTGTGGATAGTGTGGATAACTTTACCAATTTAGTTAATTATTTTAAACTTTTATTTCTTTGAATTAGAATTTCTGTGGATAACTTTACTTTTACCCCCACCATCATTCTTTTTATTTTTACTTTTTTTTGAGCCTTGCTTAGGCTCCTCACTTGGCTTTCTATAATTATTATGTTGCTTATGTCTATTTTTGTCGTCTTGCTTTTTTCTATTATTAAATGGTTTTTTATCTCTTTTATCTCTTTGATTTACACCATCTACTGGTCTTAACTCTTCATCTGATGCCTCTTCAGTTTTAACTGATTCACCAGTTAATTTTTTAATTTCTAAAAGCTCTTTTTTAGTCATATTCCTCCACTGTCCATCTGAAAGATTTCCAAGAGTAATATTCATAATTCTAACTCTCTCAAGCTTTGTTACATTATAACCAAAATGCTCACACATTCTTCTTATCTGTCTATTAAGCCCTTGTGTTAAAGTTATTCTAAAAACATTTTTTCTTTCTTTTTTAATCATACAAGGCTTAGTTACAGTTCCAAGTATAGGAACTCCATTTGCCATAGCTTTTGTAAATTCAGTAGTTAAAGGTCTATCAACTGTTACAATATATTCTTTTTCATGATTATTTCCAGCTCTTAAAACCTTATTAACTATATCTCCATCACTTGTCATAAAAATAAGTCCTTGTGAATCCTTATCAAGTCTACCAATTGGGAAAATTCTTTTCTTATGTCTTATAAAATCAACAATATTTCCTCTTACATGCTTTTCTGTAGTACAAGTTATTCCAACTGGCTTATTTAAAACTAAATAAACAAAATCTTCCTCTATCTTAATAGGTCTATTATCAACAGTAACTTTGTCTCCTTCAAAAACCTTAGTTCCCATTAAAACCTTAACGCCATTAATTTTAACTCTTCCTGCTTCAATGAACTTATCTGCCTCTCTTCTTGAACAAAATCCACTCTCTGATATATATTTATTAAGCCTTACAGCTTCCCTATTTTCATCCTTAAAGTTAATTCCCAAAATCATATCTCCTTATTCTTATCTTTTTCTGCCTTTATTACTTTCTCAGTTCCTGCATTATTTATAACAAGTTTAAAAATATCACTTATTTTCTCATCATTATACTGTCCCTGAACTAAATTTGTTGTCTCACGAAGGCTTTTTAAATTAAAGTCATTTGATGTTATAGCCATATTGATAATATCATCTGCTGGAATCATATCATTTTCATCAGCATATTCTAATATTTCTACTAAAACAGTATCAAGACTATTCCCTTCAAATTCCTCACTTGCAATCATCTCTTTTCCCTTTTCAGTAGGTGAGCTTACACTTATAACCTTTCCACTTGAATTAACATCTAAATTAATTTCTGAGGTAGTTTTAAGTACAACCTTAGTATCTGAAATTGAAAATACTCGGTTTAAAATAATACCACCAAGAAACATAAGCAAAGCAATTACGCCCGCAAACTTAATCCAAATTGGAATATACTTATACTTCTTAGCCAAAATTTCTGTACCAATTCCACCTGCATTAGAATACTCAACATCTGCAACAATTCCTTGTCTTGTTAAAATAAATATACTCTTAGCATATTTTGAAATATCAATCCCTATCCCTTTGTATGCAGCTTGCTTATCATCACTATTTGAAACTGGTAATATTCTTAAATTCACATTATTAGTCTGTAAATTTAAATACTTTAAAATCTCATTAAACTTATTATCCATAAGTAAAACAGTATAAAGTTTTAAATAATCTATATATCTCTTTAATTTAACTAAATCAATATTTGTAGCTTTACCAATCTTTAAAATTGGCATTACTTTATTCTTTTTATAATAATTAATTAAACTCTTTTCATTAGTTATGAATTTAGCAGCATTAAACAACTTATTTCTCTCACCTTCTGGTACAATATCTCTCGATAAAGAAACTAAACTTATATGATATGAATTTATATAATTCCTCAAAAGCAATGCTTCTGCCCTTACTTTTTTCATATCTATTTCCTTGTTATGTTTTCTCTTACAAGAAAAGAAACTACGATTCCTATACTCAGAAAAATCCCCCATTTTTCCCTCCTATAATATTAAATTTTACATATATCAATATAATAATAACTAATTCTACTAATAATTATAACATAGGGACAACTCCCACTTAAATAGATTTCATATTAAATATTTACTGTGATAAAATAAAATTAATGAACTTTGATTATATTTAGTAAGTTTTTAAAACTTTCTAAAGTATTTATAGACAAAAAATTAATAAAGTGTTTTATAAAAAGATAATATCTAATTTTAAAAATATATATTTAAAGGAGAAAGTTATGAGAATTGGAATGGGATATGATGTACATAAATTAGTTATAGGAAGAGATTTAATCATGGGTGGTGTTAAAATACCATTTGAAAAAGGACTACTTGGACACTCTGATGCAGATGTATTATTACATGCAATATCAGATTCATTACTTGGTGCAGCTGCACTTGGTGATATAGGAAAACATTTTCCTGATACAGACCCAAACTTTAAAGGTGCTGATAGCCTTATGCTTTTAAAAGAAGTTGGTAGACTTATAAAAAAAGAAGGCTATCACATAGGTAATATTGATGCTACTATCATAGCTCAAAAGCCTAAAATGCTTCCTCATATTCTAAGTATGAGAGAAAATATAGCAAGAGTTTTAGAAATAGAAGTAAATCAAATAAATGTTAAAGCTACAACAGAAGAAGGACTTGGATTTACAGGTTCACTTGAAGGAATTTCTTCTCAAAGCATAGCTTTACTTTTATAATCATAGTATAGTAAAATCATATAATACTAAAGACAAGCCATCTAAGATGATTGTCTTTTTTTATAATAAAAGGGGGATTTATTATGACTGAGAAAGAAAAAATGTTAAATGGGGATTTATATCTATCTTTTGGAGAAGAATTATTTACAGAAAGACAAAAAGCTAAAGAGTTACTCTTTGACTTTAATGCACTTAGACCATCTATGGTTACAGAAAGAAATACTATTTTAAAGGATTTACTTGGATTTATGGGTGAAAATATATTCATTGAACCACCTTTTAGAGCTGACTATGGCTACAATATAAGTTTTGGTAACAGAAGTTATTCTAATTATAATCTAACAGTTTTAGACTGTGCTAAAGTTACAATTGGAGATGATGTTTTAATAGGACCAAATGTTAATCTCTTTACAGCAGGACATCCTATAGATGTAGAGGAAAGATTATCAGGACTTGAATATGCCTATCCTATAATAATTAGTGATAGATGTTGGATTGGTGGTGGTGTAACAATAAATGCAGGTATATCAATTGGAGAAAATACTATAATTGGTTCTGGAAGTGTTGTAACAAAGGATATTCCAGCAAATGTTATAGCCTGTGGTAATCCTTGCAGAGTTATAAAAAATATATAAGAAAAAGACTGTGCAGAACACGCACAGTCTTTACTCATATAAAATATATTCTATCTATTAAATTAATTAAGAAGCTTTAACTTCATTAATACTTTTTGATTTACCTGTACTTACTGTATTAGTTTTTTTATGTGAGAAGAATCCAATAAATACTATTGCACTTATTCCCATTAAGTACGGATAAAATAAATACTGCATAATTTCAAATGGAGCTAGTCCTGCAAGTGACGCTGCTGTTAAAAGTTGTGCTCCATATGGAATCACACCTTGGAATGCACAAGAGAACATATCAAGTATTCCAGCTACTCTCTTTGGCTCAAGCTCATACTTATCTGAAATATTTTTAGCTATTGGACCTGTTGTAACAATAGCTATAGTATTATTTGCTGTTGCAATATCTACTAAACTAACTAAAGCACCAATTCCAAACTCTGCACCTTTTTTACTTTTTATTCTACTTTCAACAAACTCTAAAATAAAATCTATACCACCATTTACCCTAACAAGTTCAACAATACCTCCAAGTAAAAGAGAAATCATAAGTATTTCACTCATTCCACCTATTCCAGCAGACATTGAAGAGAATAAAGTTCTAATAGTTAAAGCTCCTGTTCCAAATCCTACCAAAGTAGCAAGACCTATTCCACCAGTTAAAACTACAATTACATTAACTCCGCAAAGTGCAGCTATAAGAATTGCAAGATAAGGTATAACTTTTATTAAACTATAATCATAACTTCCAGCTACAATTTCTGCTCCCTGTCCAAGAAAAACATATAATCCGATTGAAATTAAAGCTGCTGGTAAAACTACTTTAAAATTAGTTTTGAATTTTTCATTCATTGCACAGCCTTGAGTTTTTGTAGCTGCTATTGTAGTATCTGAAATCATTGATAAATTATCACCAAACATAGCTCCACCAATAACTGCTCCAACAATTAAAGGAAGTGATATTCCAGCTTTATCTGAAATTCCAAGAGCAATTGGTACAATTGCCGCTATTGTTCCCATTGAAGTTCCAAGTGATATCGCTATAAATGCTGATATAACAAAAATCCCTGCAACAAGCACTCCACTAGGTAAAACTGAAAGTCCAAGATTAACTGTTGATTCAACAGCTCCCATTTCTTTCGCAACTGATGCAAATGCCCCAGCTAATATAAATATGAAACACATTAATATAATATTACTATCTCCTGCACCTTTGCAGAAATGATTAAGATTTGTATCTATCCCTCTTTTTCTATTCATGAATATTGCAACGGTAGCTGCTATAAGACCTGGTACTAAAACTGAAACTGCATAAAAATCATCTAGAGCAATAGATGCTCCTAAGTATATTGCTACGAATACTATAAGTGGTAATAGTCCTAAAAATTTCCCTTTCTTTTCTTTCATAATAAATATCCCCCTTTTTTTAAAAGAGTTCCTATTATCTTAATGTCTAACCTAAATTTTGCTGTCTAATTCTTTAAGAAAACAAAAAAACTCCTGTTTTCAGACAGAAGTTTAATATTACACCGTAATACTTAATAATCTCCTTATCTATCAGTTAAAAAATAACTGCTGGAATTAGCACCGTTCTATTTTAAAGCGTGTTTCGCCTCAAAATATTGGTTGCCGGGTTTCATAGGGCCAGTCCCTCCACCACTCTGGATAAGATAATAAAAAAGCTCTTATTTAATTTATTTCATTCTACCATTATTCTACTTTCAAAACAATGGAATGTTTACTACTATTTTGTTAACATTCCTAAAACTTTTTCAAGTAATATACCTTCTTTATAGTCATAATCATAGCTATTACTTATTTTAATAGCCTTAAATACAAACTCACTAGCAAATATACTTGAATTTTCTATTGTTTCTCCATTTAATATTTTTCCAATAACTACAGATGTAAAAGCATCTCCTGTTCCTGGATAATACATATTAACTTTTTCAACAGATATTCTAGATAATTTACCACTAACCTTACTATAAACTATCGTATCAATGAACTTTTCACCCGTTCTGCTTGGTGCACTTGTTACAATAATATTTTCAATTCCAAGTTCTGATACACTTTTAGTCCAATTATCTACTTTATCAAAATCAAATCTATCCTCATAACTTTCATTAAGAAGCAGAGCAAGTTCTGTTATATTTGGAGTTATTATTGTCGCATTTTTTATAAAACTTCTCATTGCTTCTACCATTTCATCTCCAAAGCTAGAATAAAATGCTCCTTCATCGCCCATTACAGGATCAATTACTATAAGTTGTCCCTCTTTTTTAAATTCACTGATTATGCTAGAAACAATTTTAACTTGAGCTACATTTGCAAGATACCCTGTATAGATTGCTTCAAATTCTAACTCAAGTTTCTTCCAGTGACTTTTAGCACCCCACATAAAATCACTTAAATCTTCAATCATTGGTTTTCCATATCCACCTGTATGAGTAGATAAAACTGCTGTCGGTAATGGACATACTTGAATCCCCATAGTTGATATTATCGGTATTATGCTTGTTAAAGATGCTCTTCCATAACATGACATATCGTGTATTGTCATAACTTTTTTAATAGGATACATTCTTCCACTCCCTTTAACTATTACTAAATTTTAATACCTGCTTTTCTAACTAAGAACTTAGATGCACAAAGTGGTATTGCAATAGCTACTCCAATTCCTGTTGTAATCACTGATGTAGTAATTTTTAATGTAGCTGTTGGCACTCCATAGAAAATGCAATTAACAAGAAAATATCCTGTTAAAGAAACTAATCCTCCAAGTACAAAGCCTAAGATATTCTTTTTCATATTATCTCCATTTGCGCCACCCTTATGACTTACATACCCTGCTACAAATCCAGTTGCACCTTTTAGGAAAAATGTTGGAACAGTCCAAATTGCAAATGCTGGATTTATAAAATCAAATAATGCACACCCAATAGCTCCAGACCAAGCAATATCCTTCCCTAAAAATACTGCCCCCACAAATATAGCTGTTGTTCCAAGATGTATCATAGTATTACTTCCACCAAGTGATATTGGTATATTAATCATTGTAGCCACAAAACATATTGCTGCAAACAATCCAATTCTTATTATTCTTCTAGTATTATTTTTCAAAATAAAAACCCCCTCTTTACTTTACAAATAATTATATGTCTTTTTTTTACAAAAGGTCAATTGTACGGGTACTTTAAATGTTTTGAATATTATTTTTCTATATTATCTTTTTATTTTTCAATTTATAATTTACATATTTTTCTAATCATTTCAATCCTAAATTATAATTTAACGTAAAAAAAGACAGCCTCTACAAGACTGTCTTTACTCTGGAGCAGGTAGCGAGAATCGAACTCGCCTATTCAGCTTGGAAGGCTGACGTTCTACCAATGAACTATACCCGCATATTATTATCTACCTTTTTTAAATTTTAAATGGAGCAGGTAGCGAGAATCGAACTCGCCTATTCAGCTTGGAAGGCTGACGTTCT
>NZ_CAMQRY010000109.1 GCF_947036855.1 uncultured Clostridium sp. | reverse complement strand
CCTGCATCAATATATATCTGCTTTAGCAGTAAAAATTTGTACGTAGAATCCATTGTTATATCATCCAATAATTCTTTAAACATACTCGCACTTTTATAAGCACTATTAAGTCTATTTAATTTATCATCTTTAATCTCTATCTCTAAATTATCATTTACTATTTCAACATCTACTGTTTGTTTAATATCTACAAACTCTGGTTTTACCTTTTCACCAACATAATAACCTTTTTTTCTAATAGATGGCATAACATCTCTTCTGATCCAAGTTCTAAACTCTACACCTTTTTTCATTCTTGAAGCAGCTAAAAATCCATATAATCCTTCTTCATAAAAAATAACTATTTTAGGTGAGTATTTTAAATGATCTATATATTCTGCAAAAACTTCTTTAAACTCTTTTAATATTTCACTACTTAAAACTTCATATTCTTGCCCTTTTTTAAAACCTTCTCTTTTTATCAATGATGTTATTGTTGTTGATTCATCTTTATATCCAATTATCCTCGCTATATCTATAGCAACCCAACAAGGTTTGTTTCTCCATACAAAGCTATAAATTTTTCTATCTTCAAAATCTCCAATTATTAAATCATTCATTTTCTTACTCCTTTTACTATAATTAATTTTCCCATAAAGGGTATAGACAAAACTTATAAAAGATATAGACACTATGTCTATATCCTCTGACAAAGCTTGATATAACTAGCCTTAGCCTGTGGATATCTTTCTGTTTTATCTATTTAAGTATTCTTTTTTTCTAAACTTATAGACACTGTGTCTATAAGTTCTAACTATTGTCTATAAGCTTACCGACATAGAATCGGTAACCTCTTAAACTTGTTGCTACTACTTGCTTTCAACCTGTGGATAACTTTTCAAATATTTATCCACAGGTTTTAAATTTAAACTACATTAATTCTTCATCTATAAACTTTGGTAGTTCTATACCTGCATCACTAAATATCTTTTTAAGATATAAAAATTTATAAATTGAATCTTTAGTTATATTATCTAAAATAGGTTTAAACATTTGTGCAGTTTCAAGTGCCATTCTATAACTTTCAAGTTTTTCACTGCTAAATCTAACATCACCAAAGCTAGAGCCAGTATTTTTTACTTTTACATCAGAAGTTTTTAAAATTTCTTCATCTAAGTTAATGCTCTCATCAGCTATGTAGTAACCTTTTTTCCTAAGTGTTGGCATTACTTCTCTTCTAACCCAACTTCTAAATTCCACTCCGATAGGCATTTCAGTATAATTTATAAATCCATATAAACCTTCCTCATAAAATATAACTACCTTAGAAGCAAATTTTGTATCTCCCAATTGCTCTGAAAAGACTTCTTTAAACTCTTTAAGTTCCTCACCATCTAAAAAGTCATACTCTACCCCAATTTCAAAGTTTTCTCTTCTGATACAGTTAAAAACTGTTTTTGATTTTTGAATATAATCAAAAATCCCCACAACATCAACAGCAACCCAACAAGGTCTATCATTCCAAACAAAGTTATAAATTTGTTTTCCTTTAAAACTTTTTGTAATTAAATCATTCATTTAAATTTCTCCTTTTCTTTAAATTTAAGGTGATTCCACTTTTTTTCAAGGTGATAGCTTCTCTGTCTATCACCTCCTAGAACCATTGATATATCTAGCCTGCATGCCTGTGGATAACTTCACTTATTGGAATCACCTCTAAAATAAGTGTTTTTTTCATCTGTTTTCCTCTTATAAAACTAAGGTTATTCCACTTTTACTCCAAGGTGATTGTTTTACAGACAATCACCTCCCGTAGCTATTGATACATCTATCTTTAAGCTGTGGATAACTTTTTTATTTGTTTTCCACAATGTTTAAATTAAAAATAAAAAAATCCCCTCACAATACCAAATATCTAAGGCATTCTAAGGGGATATATATTCTAATAAAATTATTAAAACAATATAAAATCTAAATCAATAAAACTTTTTTGTATAAAAATATTCAAATTGAACATAATATAGTAGAAAGTCTTTGATTTTAGGGTTCCTTAGATACTCTTGATATCTTC
The DNA here is from genome assembly GCF_947036855.1 of uncultured Clostridium sp. Lineage (GTDB taxonomy): Bacteria > Bacillota > Clostridia > Clostridiales > Clostridiaceae > Sarcina. The sequence goes on along the minus strand of NZ_CAMQRY010000109.1, from coordinate 6,038 downwards.
TGAATTTACAAGTGTTAGTTGCACTTATAAAATCATGGACTTTTTTTATTTGATATTAGTGTTTGCTATAATCTTTAAAATATACGTATTAATTAAAAGAAAAAAAAGAATCCTATCACGTGTTTTGTGATAGGATTCTTTTGCTACATAGTAGCTATAATTTCATTTTTTATAACATCACTTTTTCTATTTAACTTCACCATTAAATAAACATCCATATAAATTACTTTTTCCTCAAGAGTTTTTATATCGCTTGTATATTTGCTAAATATTCTTTCAAGCTCTTCTTTATTATCTATAGAAACTCTCTCAAGCTCCTTTGTCATATTAAAAAGTTTAGCCATTTTTATACTTACATTAATACTTGGATTTGCATCTATATACTCAACTCTATTTAAAATATTATGCATTTTATTTAAGAATAATCTTTGATTTGACCTATATTTTCTAAGTAGCATACTATCAAGCTCTACATTATTTATTATAATTTTATTCTCTATACTTTTAGCTAAAATTATATTATTTTTTATAGAATTAACATCACTCCTACTTGTATGAAGGTCAAAAAATTTCCTTAGCATATCAGAACAAACATCTTGATATCTATTTATAAGAAGCTTACTTTCTTTCTTTAAATTGTATGGGAAAATAATTTTATTTCCTATTAGTACTGCCACAATACCAATAGCTATGTATATAACTCTATCTGCTCCATATGAAAGTATATCTTGAACATTAATAGTTACAATACCAACAAATAATATAGTTAGCATAGCAATACTATACGCATATTTTTTAAAACTTATCATAAAGAAAACAGCAATGGCTATAATTATGATTCTTGGCTCTTTATCTTTAAAAATCATTGCTAAAGGCACATAAATTAACACCCCTGCAACAGTTCCAAAGAATCTTCCCTTAGCCCTTGCTTTAACAGTATCATTATAAATTTGTGATACTGACGTTATAGTAAATAATGACCACTTCGCAAGAGGATAGTCAAAAAATCTTAAAAAGAAATAGCATAAAGCTATTAAAGCTGCTGTTCTAAAAGCAAAAACAAACCTAACTGAATCTTTATTAAAATCAGCTATACTCTCTCGAATCGAATCTTTACTTTCTTTAAATAATACACTAAAACTAAAACTTCTTTTTTCATGTAATTCTTTATTTTTCAGCCTAACAAGTCTATAAGTCATTTTATCAACAATTGAAATAAGTTCTAATACTTCATAAGACTCAATTTCATAATCTTTATTTGAAAAATTATGATTTTTAGAAATTCTATCAAGCTCAGTTTTTAAATATTCTCTACTTGTTTCACCTTTTATAAATTCATTTAATTCTATTAATAAAGTATTTATATCACCTAATACATTACTATAATGTAGATTTTCAAGTTTAATCTTATCAGAAAAACCCTTTGAAATATGAGCTATACTCTCAAGCGCCGCAATTAAATCAAGTTCAATATTTTCTTTTTCTTTTAAATGAGTAGTATTATTTCTTTTCTCAAGAATTTCTCTACTCCACTGTGCAGTCAGATTTTTAAAATCTGAAAATTTTTCTTCAGAAAATTCACCTAAAGTAGCAAGTTCAACTTTAGTAATTAAATGCTCAATTATATTTATTAGTGTTTTATTTTTCTGCTTTTTTCTATTCATAACCTTAATAAATAATAACTGGAATACTACTGCAACAATTCCAACAACAACAAGACCTATAACTCTTAGTCCTAAATTTCTTCCTGTAACATTACTTGTTAAAAGTAGTGTATATCCAAAAAGAAATGGAAAATATATTGTCTTATTATAGGTATATACAATCATATACATCATTGTAAAAACTGCTATAAAGTTAATAAAGAATCCAATATATATATTAGCATTAATAAAATAAGGAGCTAGTCCCATTATCAGCATTAAAACTATTGTTTTAACTCCTGACCTAATAGGCGTCCTTGTAAAATCTTTATTTAATATAGCTATTAAAATAAATAAGCCACTCACACCAACCATTAAATTATTATGCCCTAAGTGTGTTACTGAAATAAAAATCATAATTGCCGATAGTAAAAATATAATTATAGTTCTAAGTAGTGATTCTTTAGTCACACCATTCACCCTTTCATCTTTTGTTTTCAGTTTAAAAAAGATGATTTTAGCATACACTAAGACCATCTTAATATATCTATACAACCTTTATATTTTACTATACTTCTAAATTAATTACCTATTTTTTTAGAGGTTTACATCTCCACCATTATAAACTGCTATTGCTATCATACAAGATTCAAAGTTTTTAAACTTTTTTTCAAAATATATAGATATTATAAAATCTATCCATACTTATATATAATTACCTACATCCCATTTACATAATTTAATGTTATAATAAATAAAAAAACTTAGGAGGAATCAACATGTTTGGAAATAACTCATACGAAAAAGATGTAGAAGTATTCACAAAAATATCATCTACAGAGGCAGAATCATTATTATCAAAAGAGGAACTTGCTGTAATTTATATAGGACGTGCAACTTGCCCTTACTGTCGTAAATTTGCTAAAAAATTAAGTGCATTAGCAAGTGATATAAGCTCAACTATTTATTATGTAAATAGCGAAGATTATAATGACGCAGGAATTGATTCATTAAGAGCTAAGTATAATGTAAGAACTGTACCAGGATTTATAGTTAGAAAAAATGGAGAAATAGAAGTTCGTTGTGACTCTTCACTTCCAGAAGATGAAATTTTAAATCTTGTAAAATAATTATTTAGATATAACTTAAATTTTAATATAAAAAAGTAGCGATAGATATTTATAAAAATATTTATCGCTACTTTTTTATTATTATTAAAATAAAACTTTATAAATCGTATATTTCATAAACCTCACTAATATTAATATTAATATTATGGTTAATTTTTTATACACTGGAAACAATACTATATATAATCCTAAATTTATGGAGGTACTATGAGAAAACCAAAACATATTGGAATAATCCCTGATGGTAATAGACGCTGGGCAGTGTCTCAGAATATGAATAAAGATAAAGGCTATGACCACGGGGTAAATCCAGGACTTGAAGCATTTAAACTTTGTGAAAAAGAAGGTATTCAGGAATTAACATTCTATGGATTTACTGTTGATAATACTAAACGCCCAGCAGAGCAAAAACTTGCTTTTACCAAAGCTTGTATAGATTCTGTTATGCTACTAACTAAAGAAAACTGTGAAATACTCGTTCTTGGAAATACTAAATCAACAGCATTTCCAAAAGAATTACTTCCATTCACAACAAGACAAAAGTTTGGAAATGGCGGAATAAAAGTAAACTTCCTAATACACTATTCTTGGGAATGGGATCTTAATTTATTAAAAGAAGCTGATAAATCTAAAAAAACTATAATGCCCTACCTACACTCAAAAGAAATATCAAGAATAGCTCTTATAATAAGATGGGGTGGAAAAAGAAGACTTAGTGGATTTTTACCTGTTCAATCTGTCTACTCTGATTTCTACGTAGTAGAAAATTTATGGCCAGATTTTAAGGTTCAAGATTTTTATGACTCATTAGATTGGTATGATAAACAAGATGTAACTCTTGGTGGCTAAACTATAAAACTCCGTTTAAGATACTAAATAATATCTTAAACGGAGTTTCTTTTTAATCAAAATAAAACTTATTTTGATTTTTCCCACTTAGCACTTCTCCCTTTGCCTACATTTTCTATTTTCTTTTCACCTTTTCAAAAACTCTATTTTAGATATTCTATTAACTTTTCCACAAGAATATCTACCGTAGTTCCTGGACTCATTTTTGAAGGATGTTTTTCTCCTAAACGTTCCTGCTCTTTTCTCAAACTTTTACTTCTCTTTAATGCTGAATTAATATTTTCATATGTTATATCAAATATATTACTTATATTTTTATTATATATCCCACCATTTATCTTTTGTTTTTTAAATATAGTATTTAACTCTTTAATATATTGTGCTCTAGAAATTTCTACTTTTAAATCTTTAAAATGTAATAATAGCCACAATTCAAAACTTTGGTTAGACCATGCTACATTAATATTATTTACTTTTGCTAATTCAATTGCATTATCAAAATCAGTATTATCATCTTTATCAAATACAATCCATATTTCACTAAAATTTTCTCTATTCTTTCTTTTTATAGCTTCATTTACTAATACACTTGTACTACGACCTTTTCCTTCTACTTTCATTGGATAATTCTCTTGAATTTCTCTTTTTCTATATTTTGTATTTATTATATTTTTAATATTTTCGAAATAATTAACTTCAGTTTCCGTTCCTTCAGTAATTATTAGACAAGTTCCAAGTTTTTCATCTCTATTCCCTAATTTACGCTCTCGCTCTCTTCCCCTCCCGCCTCTTTGTAATCTACTCATGTTCTAGCTCCCTATTAATTTCAAATTTATTTAATATAGGTATTGCTCCATATTTACCAGCTAAATAATCCTTACTATAACTTGCATCATTTCTAACCTTTTTATCTCCTATTTTATATTCTGCTAAAGAATATAAAGTAGCTACTGAATCTATATCTTTTTCAACAAACCATATCTGATCTCGTCTAAATACATCCTTACTCAAAGTAAAATCATCATGTGCTGTATAAATTAATTGTGCCCCTTTACTATTTGTTTCTTCACTATGAAACATACTCAGTATATACTTCATTAATAATGGATGTAATTTTGCATCCAACTCATCAATAAATATAGGTAGACCTTTTTCTATTGAATGTTTAAATAAATTATACATAGCAAACATTTTTTGTGTTCCACTTGATTCTTCAGTGAATGGCAATTTAACTAATTCTTTTTCACCTTTTACTTTGTGGCATGAATATATATTGTATCTAGCCTTCTCACTTTCTATACTCATTTTTTCAACATAAATATCCTCTATGCTAATATCAATTGCATTTAAAAACTTAACTACCTCTTTTTGGTACTCTCTATTTTCTATTCCAGATGATACACCCCTTGTTAAATAAGCTTCTATTTCACAATTCCCCATATTTACAAAAATTGTATTACTAAACCACTCCATAACATCTTTAACGTATGGAATTTTTGCATTTGAACATATTGATAAAAACAATGTATTATCCTCTACTATACTCTTTAAACCATTAGCCTCTTTCAACTTTTGTGAGCAATCAATCTGTTTTCCTTCACGCTCAAATAAAATATTATATTTTATATTCTTTTTAAATCTAAGATCTCTTTTATATAACCATTCTTCTAAGATTTTCTTATCATCCATTTTAAATCCATACTGATATTCATTATTCTTATATTTTATAAAAACTTCAAATTCTGAAGGTTTCTTTTTTGAATCTTTATCAAAAGCAAAACGTTTTAATGGGATATCTATATTACTAGTTGAATTCTTAAATGAATTACGTACAAAACTAGCCATAAAATGAAAAGCATCAAGTACTGTAGTTTTACCACTTGCATTAGCTCCATATATAGCAGCTATCTTTAATAATTTATCATCGCCAGTATCTATTAAATTATATTGATGCTCCTTTAATGATGTAGCCAACATATCTAAAGATACATAATCTTTAAAACCTTTATAATTTTCAAAATTAAATTTAATTAACATTTTACTCACCTCTTTACTATATATTATTATAAATCATCAAAAATGTGAATCTTTTTGAGATTTTTTCTCATAATTTAATTATTAGCAAATATATAAATTAATATTCCACATTTTAAGTAACATCTATAAAGTAAAAAATTTAACATAAAAATAAAAAGTCTAGGAATTTTAAGTTCCTAGACTCTTCTAAAATTTTTTTGAAAAATTACATCAATTCCTCATCAATAAACTTTGGAATTGCAATTCCTGCATCCACAAATATTTGTTTAATACACAAAAACTTATAAACATGATCTTTAGTGATTTTATCTAGTATAGGTTCAAGCATTTTAGCACTTTCAAAAGCTAATCTATATCGCTCCATTTTTTCTGTGCTAAA
>NZ_CAMQRY010000108.1 GCF_947036855.1 uncultured Clostridium sp. | reverse complement strand
TCTCTAAATATTTAAATATGTTACTCTGATTTCTCAGAGTAACCTTAATTTTTCTTTTCTAAATTTAATATATTATCCTAATACTTTTAATACTGAACCAACCATACCAATTAAGATTAATAAGAATATAACTTTTGTTGAGTTTAATTTTTTTCTTCCAAGCATCCAGTATGTTAAAAATACTATCGCAAGTGGTAATAATGATGGCATAATTTTATCTAATATATCTTGAACTGGAAGTGTTACCTCACCTGATGTAAATACATAAGGAACTTTTGCCTTAACAACTGTTGGGATAAGAGCTCCAATAACTGTCATTCCTAAAATTGTAGCTGCTTCTGTAATATTTTTAAGTTTTGTTCCAATACTTCCAACAACTTTTGTACCTTGTTTATATCCAAGGTGCATAAACCAGTTAGCAAGGAACATTCTTCCTATATTAGCAAACATCCATAAGAAACATCCAATTGGATTTCCTTCTAAAGCCATGTAAGCTGCTATTGAACCAAATATTGTATTGAAAGTCATACCAAATAATGTATCTCCAACTCCTGCAAGAGGTCCCATAAGTCCAGTCTTAACAGCTGCAACAGCCTCCTGAACACCTTCACCCCCTTGCTCTTCTATAGCAAGGTTAGCTCCGATTATAATTGCACTTGTTGTCATATTTGAGTTGTAGAACTGTAAGTGATTCTTAACTGCTGAATTTAACTCATCTTCATCAGTATATATTTTCTTAAGGAATGGCATCATTGTGTAACAATATCCAAGTCCTTGCATTTTCTCATAATTCCAACCTGTTTCTCCACCTAGGTACCATCTGAAATAAGCTCTGTTTATATCTTTTTTTGTAAATTTAACCTTACTCATCTTCATCAAATCCTCCTGACATTGTTGATACTGTTACTTTCTTATCCTCTTCCTCTTTTTGCTTGAATCTGTTATAAGCTATAGCTCCCCCAAGTAAAGCTACTCCAAGAACTGGTATATTTAAATAAGCTGCTAAAACAAATCCTATTACAAGGTATGAAGCATAATTTTTAAGTGGTAAATATTTTAATAATATTGCTATACCGATAGCTGGTAATAATCCACCTGCTGTTTTAAGTCCTGTTAAGAACCACTCTGGAGATGCTCCAAGTATTTGATCTACAACTTCTGCTCCGAAGAATAAGATAACGAATACTGGTACAAATCTTGATAATGACCAAGGAATAACTCCTAATATATTCATAAGTTCTACTTTGTCATAATCTCTTTTTTCTGCATAATCTTCTGCTTTATGTTGGAAGAATGTATTTGTCATTCTAGCTAATATATCTAATTGAACTAATAATAGTGCTGCTGGAACCCCTATTCCAACTGCGAACTCTACACCTTGACCTGTTGAAACAGTAAGAGCTGTTGCAATAAGTGAAGCTGATGTATAATCTGGAATTGAAGCTCCTCCATAATTTGAAACTCCAAGAGTCATAAGTTGAAGAGTTCCTCCAACAAGAAGACCTGTTGTCATATCTCCCATTACTACACCTGCAAATAATCCTGCTATAACTGGTTTTGGTAAACCAAGATGTAGATGTAAACCATCATATTGAGCTACTGCAGCATATGTTGCAAGAAGTAGCATTTGCCATAATTGAATTTCCATAATATAATTCCTCCCCGTCTTAAATTGATTTATAATTTTCTTTTTTTATAACGTTTTAAAAAAATAAATAGTGAAAGGATTTGTTATCCTTTACACTATTTAATAATAGCAATACCCGTGCCAACTTTTTGTCAGTACTGGTATTTATATATAAATCCTTTTAAAGCTTGATTTTACCTATTCTACTTTCTATAATTCCTTGAATTATTTCAATCTCTTTTACTGTTAATGCTAAATTGTACTCTTTAAGTGTGACAGAAAATGCCTTTTCTACAAGTTGTATAAACTTTCCATTACTCTTTTTATACTCTTCCTCATTTTCATATGACACAAGCCCTTGTTTTAATATTAATCGCTCTATCATAATACTAATATGGATATATAAAATCATTCTAAGATCAACAGCAAATATATTATTTAGATAATTTTCCATATTACTTATAACAATTTCAACATCATTAATAATTTTATCTGGATTCAATATAGTAAGTTGATTTATAACATTCTGAAGTGAGAACATTTTAACCAAATCATGCTTAATATCACTAATCTTATCCTCTTCAAGTATTCCTTTAAATAATCCATAAAACTTACCATCATCACTTGATGATATTAAATTCTCTAAAAGAACTACATTTATACTCTCAATATCAAGTTTTGTTGTACTTATAATAAGTTTTACATCATAATCTTCAAATATTTTATCTTCTAACCCCTTACTTGCAAGATTACCATATTCATATGGAATAATTTCTATATCAACATCACCAATACACTTCTTAAGAAGCTGTTTTATCTTAACAGATGTACCAATTCCAGATATACAAGTAGTTAAAATTGCTTTTTTCTTATTACTAGCCTTTATAAACTTACATTCTATCTTTGAATTTTTCTCTGCCGATATAAGCATATCCTCTATACTTTCCTCATGTAAAATTTTACCTGCAATATCTAATGCTATATTAGTAGTAATATTATTTATTACCCCTATATCACCTTTAACTACACCTGATAAAACCTCATAAATTGATAAAAGTGAACCCATATCAACAAGAATAACTAAATCTTTATTTGTATCCATTGCTTCAATATATTTCTTAATATTTCTTTTAACCTCTGTTGGTGACATATCTATTGGCATATCAAAAGCATCAAATATAAACTCACCATAAAGTTGATTGGCTACACTAGCAATACTACTAGCTGTAGAGAAACCATGAGCTACAATTATTGCATTTACCTTTGATGTATTACTATTCATAAGTGTGAAAACATAAAGTGTCACAAAAACTCTCATATAGTTTGTTATCTCAAAATCTAAATTAATATTTAAATTAGTAAGTATTCTACTTGCTATAATATACTCTTTTGAAAGTTTCTTACTAATAACATTAACTATTTCTATCAGCTCTTTTTTCTCTTTATTAGATAAATAACTATCAGACCTATTTAAAAATAACAATACTTTTGATAGAACCTTTGATGTATTCCCATAATGCTTAAATCCATATCTTTCTTCCATTATATTTAAAGTATTACTTATATTATTTCTATATAAATTTTCAATAATATCATTTTCAAGATTTGTGTCACTACTATAAACCATTATGTTTAAATATTTATTTATGATAGCATTGATATTTTTTCTAAACTCAACTAAAGTTGTTTTATTTACATTAAAGTTTTTAACACAAGTTGATAGTTCTTCAAATTCTTTTTGTGTCTGCTTATGTGTAATTTCATCTTCATCATGTGTCATAAACAATTCAGTATTATCCTTATCAATAAATAAATACTCCTGAGTGTAGTATTCTTTAAGCTCTATATTTGCTCCACTCATAAGATGTGACATTTCATTTAATGAAATACTTACTACATCCTCATTTATATTATTTTTATAAACATAAGCACAGAATAATTTAACAAGATTTTTAACACTTCCAACATTACCTTTTTTCTCTTGTGATAATATATAATTTATAACAGCCTTATAAACCTTTAAATTTTTATTAATACTTACTGCTTCATTTAAGAAAAACTTATAAATTAGTGTTATTCTTTCATCAAGACTTCTTTCATCAAGTGCTGGAATATCAATAATTAATGGTATTCTCCTCGTGAATGTTCCAAGAAGTACATCTTGTGGATTTTCAGTAGTGGCAAAAAGGCATTTAACTTTTGCATATTTTTCTATACTGCTCTCACCAATTCTTTTATATACACCCTTGTCCATAAATACAAAGAGCTTTTCTTGTCCTTCAGGTGAAAGTCTGTGAACCTCATCTAAAAATAAGTAACCACCATTTGCAGCTTCTATCAAACCTTTATTATCCTTCTCTGCTCCTGTAAATGCTCCTTTTTTATATCCAAAAAGATTAGCTCCAAGAAGCTCTGGATTATCTGCATAATCAGCACAGTTTAAAGTTACAAAAGGTGCATCTTCTTCTATTTTTTTATTCTCAATAGCATATCTATGTACAAGACTAGCTAAATAACTTTTTCCAACTCCACTTTTTCCAGTAAGTAAAACTGGCATATCTCCTGGATAAAAAACTGCTGACTTACACTGTTCTACAGCAACTTTTAAACTTCCATTATGACCTACTAATTCACTAAATGCATCTCTGTTATTAATTTCTTGTGTTTTTTTCTTATCAGTATTATACTGTTCTAAAATTTCTCTATGAATAAAATAAACTGGTCTAGTCTTAGTTTTGATAACCTTTTCTTCAGTAACCATAATATTTAAATAATGGCTTACAACATTTCTTCTAAGATTTAATTTATCAGCTATTTCAATAGTCTCAATTCCCTCAATATCCTCACCCTCAAACATTTTAAGTGTAAGTTCCTTTAAACAAGCTTCAATTCTACTTTTGTTATTCATTTAATTTCCCCCAATCATCAAGTAACTTAATATAAGTAACGTAACTAAAACACTCTATACCTTTTATACCTATGAAAAACTTCTAGTCCATAGTATTAGTTTTATGACCACACTCATCACATTTATAATATTTTTTTCCATACTGATTATTATCATAAGCATAATCAAAATTTTTCATAAGTGTCCCACATATAGGACATTCCATCTTTTGTTCTTTTTTATTTTTCATCTTATATACTCCTTTTCCAAATATTAGTTCTTATATATAATAATAACAAATTTTCTTAGATACTTTGTAAAAGCATTATAGCTATTATGTAAACTTGTTATTTTCCTTTCTATTATATTACTTTATAATCTAAAATCTAGTATTTCTCTTAAATAAACTAACCATTATAATAATTAAAGCCCATCTATAATAAATTAATTTATTATAGATGGGCTTTTTAGATTTTTTCTGTTTAATTTATTTGGAATAGTTAAACAAGGAAATCTGTTCCTAGATTTATATATTTTTTATACTATTTTCTTAATTCAAATCTATCTGCATTCATAACTTTATTCCATGCATTTACAAAGTCTTTTGTAAATTTAGCTTTTGAATCTGAACTTGCATAAATTTCTGCTATCGCTCTAAGTTGTGAGTTTGATCCGAAGATTAAATCAACACTTGTAGCTGACCATTTTTGTTTTCCTGATACACTATCAATTCCAACAAAGTTTCCTTCTTCTTCATTTTTCTCCCATGATGTTGACATATCAAGTATATTTACGAAGAAATCATTAGATAATACTCCTGGATTCTCTGTGAATACACCTTCTTTTGAACCTTTATGGTTTACATCAAGAACTCTCATACCACCAAGTAATACTGTAAGTTCTGGAGTTGTTAAGTTAAGAAGTTGAGCTTTATCAACCATTAATTCTTCAACTGGTACACTAAAGTTAAATTTAGCATAGTTTCTGAAAGCATCTGTTACTGGCTCTAATACTGCAAATGACTCTGCATCTGTAAACTCTGCCATAGCATCTGTTCTTCCAGCTATAAATGGAACATCTAAGTTTATTCCAGCTTTTTTAGCTGCCATTTCTATACCTACATTACCACCAAGAACTATGATATCTGCAAGACTAACTTTTTTATTTCCGTAACCTTTAGCTTGTTTATTATTGAATTCTTCAACAATAGCTTCAAGTTTTGAAAGTTTTCTTTGAAGATTTTCAGGCTCATTTACTTCCCAATCTTTTTGAGGAGCAAGTCTAAGTCTAGCACCATTAGCACCACCTCTGAAATCACTACCTCTATAAGTAACTGCTGAAGCCCATGCTGTTGAAACAAGATCTGATACTGAAAGTCCTGATGCTTCTATCATTTCTTTTAATACTTTAACATCTTTTTCATTAACAACTTTAAAATCTACAACTGGAACTGAATCTTGCCAAATATAATCTTCACTTGGTATTTGTGAACCTAAGTATTTAGATTTTGGTCCCATATCTCTGTGAGTAAGTTTAAACCATGCTCTTGCAAAAGCTTTTTCGAACTCATCATGATTCTCGTGGAATCTCTTAGATATTGGTCCATATATTGGATCCATTCTTAGTGCCATATCAGCTGTTGTCATCATAGGGAATTCCTTGATTGACTTATCATGTGCTGATGGTACTGATTTAGCTTCTGGGTTTGTTGGTATCCACTGCCAAGCTCCTGCTGGACTCTTAACTAGATCCCAATCATATCCGAATAAGTTATCGAAGTATCCTGTATCCCATTTTACTGGGTTCTTTGTCCAAGCACCTTCTATACCACTTGATATAGTATCGTTACCTTTACCACTTCTAAACTTACTTATCCAACCAAATCCCATTTTTTCTACTGGTGCTGCTTCTGGTTCTGCTCCAACATTAGCTGCATCTCCAGCTCCGTGACATTTACCAAAAGTATGTCCTCCAGCTACAAGTGCAACTGTTTCTTCATCATCCATTCCCATTCTTGCGAATGTTTCTCTAATATCTTGTCCTGATGCTACTGCACTAGGTTGTCCATTAGGACCTTCTGGATTAACATAGATAAGTCCCATTTGAACTGCTGCAAGTGGATTCTCTAAGTCTTTATCTTCTTGTCTTTTATTTTCTAACCACTGTGTTTCTTTACCCCAGTATACATCTTCTTCTGGTTCCCAGATATCTACACGTCCTCCAGCAAAACCAACCATATCAAGTCCCATTGACTCAAAAGCACAGTTTCCTGTAAGTATCATAAGGTCTGCCCAAGAAATTTTATTTCCGTATTTTTGTTTAACAGGCCAAAGAAGTCTTCTTGCCTTATCTAAGTTAACATTATCAGGCCAACTATTTAATGGTGCGAATCTTTGGTTACCTGTGTTAGCACCTCCACGACCATCTCCTGTTCTATAAGTTCCAGCACTATGCCAAGCCATTCTTATAAATAAAGGACCATAGTGTCCGTAATCTGCAGGCCACCACTCCTTAGAATCTGTCATTAAAGCTTTTATATCATTCTTAAGAGCTTCTAAATCTAATTTATTAAACTCTTCAATATAGTTAAATCCTTCTTCCATTGGTGAAACCACCGCTGAATTTTGACCTAAAACTTTTAAATTTAATTGATTAGGCCACCAGTCTTTGTTTGAAGTACCACTACTGAAAGTTACCTTCTCTGTATTATTTTCTTTACCTGCTTTTCCTGAAAACGGACATTTACCCATAATAAGTTCCTCCTTAGTATCTCTCTGTTTCTATTTTTTCAATCTTTTAATTTCATCTTATTATTATCTTTATTTCTCTGATTTTTCTGTAGTTGTTTGTTTGCTAACTACCTTATGAATTTATTATATAATAATTATTATTAATTAACAAGTATTATTTTTTATTTTTTTAATAAAAAATTCATATATTTCTTTAAAACACCTAACAAAGCCATTTATTAGAAATATATTTCTTTAAATATACTATCTAAGTATATCAATATAAGTCTCATTTTCACTATATTTTTAACATTTATTATTTTTTACTATCTAAAAGCAATTCTAAATACATATAATCACCTTCACTTGTAATCTGACCATGCTTCACTTTTAAATCATTTTTAAATAAGGGTCCACCTATAACACTTGTATGAAACTCTCCTGCTTCACCACAAATATCTATACCTCTATCTTCAAGTTCTTTCATATACTCTAGAGTTAAAGTTCTTCCAAGGTCTTCTTTCTTCATCCCTTTACTTAAATTAACTGTAACTATTTTTGTTATAAATCCTAAGTTTACAAACTCTTCAACAACATCTCTATGATCTCTATTCCAAAGAGGCATAGCAAGTCCAAGATTTACACTACTCGCAACTTTCTCATACCAGCATTTATGCTGCGGCATATCAATATCACCTGTAACAAGAACTTCTGCTCCAAGTTCTTTAGCTTTCTCAAGATTCTCAACAAGAACTTTTTCATAAGTTCCCCAAGATGCAGACCCTGTATAAATAGGCACACCTATTTCTTTTGCCTGTGCTTTAAGTAATTCTGGTGAAATACTATGTGCTCTAGACTTTGTACCATCTTCCTCCATCATAACAATAATTCCAACAGCAGTTCCCTCTTCCATAGCTTTATACAAAGCTA
>NZ_CAMQRY010000107.1 GCF_947036855.1 uncultured Clostridium sp. | reverse complement strand
AATAGATTTTCTTGGAGTTAATTATTATCAACCAAGAAGAGTTAAGGCTAGGTGTGAAAAATTAGAAGTTAATACTTGGATGCCAGATTTGTATTTTGAAAATTATGAAATGCCAAATAGAAGAATGAATCCATACAGAGGGTGGGAGATATATCCTGAAAGTATGTATGATATTTCGATAAATATAAGGGATAACTATGATAATATTCCTTGGTTTATTTCAGAAAATGGAATGGGTGTTGAAGGTGAGTCAAGATATATAAATGAAAGTGGAATAGTAGAGGATGATTATAGAATTGATTTCTTTAAAGAGCATTTAGAATTTCTTCATAAGGGTATAGAAGAAGGTTCAAATTGTTTTGGATTCCACTCATGGACACCAATAGATTGTTGGTCATGGTGCAATGCCTATAAAAATAGATATGGCTATATTTCAGTAGATTTAGAAACTCAGAAGAAAACAATTAAAAAATCAGGTAGATGGATTAAGGAAGTTTCCGATAATAATGGCTTCTAAGATTTAGATTTAGGGGGAATTTTAATGTATCCGATAAAATTTGAAAATTTATATTTTGAAAAAATTTGGGGTGGAAGAGATTTAGAAAACTTTAGAGATAATATGCCAAGTGGAAATATTGGAGAGAGTTGGGATATTTCTTGCCATGAAAATGGAATGAATGTTGTATCAAATGGAACTTTTAAGGGGATGACATTTGATAAAATAATAGATGAATATGGAACAAAACTTCTTGGAGAAAATATAAGAGAAGAATTTCCACTTTTAGTTAAGCTTATAAATTCGAATGATAAGTTATCAGTACAAGTTCATCCAGGAGATGAGTATGCACACAAATTTGAAAATTCAAAAGGTAAAACAGAAGCTTGGTATGTTGTTGATGCAAAAGAGGGTGCACAGCTTATAGTTGGTACTAAAGATTGTGATAAAGAAAAGTTTGCACAGGCGATAAAGAGTGGAGTAACAGAGGAATATATTAATAAAATTGATGTTAAAAAAGGTGATTGTTTCTTAATAAATAGTGGGCTTGTTCATGCTATTTGTGAGGGTGTTATAATTGCTGAAATTCAGCAGAATAGTGATATAACATATAGAATATATGATTATGGTAGACCAAGAGAGATTCATGTTGAAAAATCTCTTGATGTAATTAATTTTTCATTAAGTGCAGAGAATATTGGTGGGAAAGATACTGAAAAATTTGATGGCTTTGAAAAAGTTGAACTATGTAAAAGTGAATACTTTACAATAGAAAAGTATATAATATCTTCAGAAATTTCAGAAGTTAGTGATAAAGAAAGATTCTTTATATTTACATGTGTTGATGGAAGTGGATATATGGAAGATGAAAATAAGAATATAGTTGATATTAAAAAAGGTGATAGTATCTTTATACCAGCAGACCTTGGGAAATATAAGATAAGTGGAGATTTGACTGTGCTTAAAAGTTATGTGTAATTTTATAATTATAGGTGAAATCATTTAGGGATTTAAGTTTAAAATTAGAATAGTAGATAAGATAAATGGGAGTGAAAAATTCACTCCTATTTACTATTTTATTTATAACAATAAAAATTATTTATTCTTTTAGTTGGCATACTGAAGAATTTCCATTTATAGTTTTTCCATTTCCATCCTGATATTATTGTCCCAGTTATATGAGTTGGATAACACCAAAAAGTTTTTCCATTTTTAAGCCATAGATAAGTATATCTATAAGCACAAAGTTTAAGTTTTTGATTAGAACATTTACAATTTGGGCAGTAGCAATCTTTAGCTTTAACCATGCCTTTAGAATGGTATGAAGGGATTTTTGATGGTGGATACCCAAGATTTAAAGGGTTATAAATTCCTTGATTGTAGTAGTGTTTTTCAGAAGTATGTCCAGGGTGTCTAGAATTTTTATCTTCTTTTTCAGAAACTACTATAAAATTATCAGATGATCTTTCAAGAATTTCTATTTGGCTATCATCTAATATTTCAAATTCGCCAACTGATTCAGGATTATCTTTTTCTTGATAAATTACTTTCATAATACCCTCCTATCTTTTGCAACTGAAAGTTTCTACTTTAGATATATCTACACCATAGTAAACCCAGTCGTTAATTTCTTTATTCCATCTCCAACCAACATAGCAAACTTTATCTACATAGAATACATAAGTCCAGTATTCTTTTCCATCATTTTGCCAGATATAAGTTAACTTATCTAAGCAACAAGCAAGTGCATTTCCACTTACAGCATATTTAGGTGAATTTGTAGGGTTTACTTTATCCTCACAAGATTCACATTTGGGTGGTTTATGTTTTGGAGGTAGTTCAATAGGCTTATCTTTATGATGGTCATAGTGTTGCTTATCATGTTTATGATTTTTACCATCATCTTTTTTACACTTAGAACATTTGCAGTGTTTATCATGCTTATCGTGTTTATCATCGTATTTATCATCATCATGCTTATCGTGCTTATGTTCCTCACAGTGGTCACAGCGAGTATCAGTTCGGTACAGAGGTTTTAAAAACTTATCTGGATAAATTATCTCCATATTGTATCTCCTATGTTATTTATATCAATAATATAATATGTTTTTTGTGATAGAGTGTGCTAAAAGAAATATTGATAAGTTAGTAGCAATTAGTAAGCTATTATAATACTTTATAATAATAAATATATTAGGGGTGGCAGTGTATGAATGATAGAGATATGATAGTTGTTGTTTCAGAGGAATATCAAAATAATAATACAGACGAAAAAGTTCCAGGTGTGGGGGTTGTTATTGATGAGAAACTTAGAAGACTTATGGATATAATAATAGAAAGTAGTCCTGACTATAATACTTATAATGATTTAGTTAAAGAAGCTTTATATCAAGGACTTTTAAAACTGATTAATTAATAAGGAATGGAGTTTAAGGGGATTTATATGTATTAAGTTGAGTTGTTTTCTAAAATATATATAATATATAGTATAGTTATTTTTAGGGAGTGATTTTAAATTATGAATAATGTAGATTTAAAAAAAGTTAGAGAAACAGCTGAAACATATTATAGAAATGGAGATTTTTATTGTTCAGAGGCTATAGTTAAAACAATAAAGGATGCATTTGAATTAGATTTTTCAGATGAAGCAATTAAGCTTGCATCAGGATTCCCAGTTGGTATTGGTGGTTCAGGTTGTACATGTGGAGCAGTTTCTGGTGGGGTTATGGCACTTGGTATGGTTTTTGGAAGAAGCAAAGCACAAGATCCAAGTGTAATGAAGACAATGAAACTTTCAGCAGAACTTCATGAAAGATTTAAAGAGAAGAGAAAATTTGTTTGTTGCAAAATTTTAACTAAGGGAATGGACTTTGGTAAAAAAGAACATTTAGAACAGTGTATAGCAATTACAGGTGAAGTTGCAGAAATTGTAGCTGATATAATAAATAGAGAAAAATAAAACTTTTAATATTGATAATATAGCAAAAAATATTGACAAAACAAGCTATATATATAATAATAGAAGTTGCTTCAATAGGACAATGAAGTAGGTTTATAGGTTGAAATTAGTTCAAGCCCTGAGTAGTTATGCTCAGGGCTTGAACCTTTTTTTTTGAAAATTAACAAAATGTTCATTGACTATTTAAAGGAATTGGATTAATATTGTAATAAGAATTTAGAAAATACACTTTAAATTGGTCCTGTGAGGCCAGAAAGAGGTATAAGGATGAAAAAAAATAATTTAAAAAATAAAACTACATTTCAAAAAATGAATAGCTTTGGATTTTGTATTCCAATAATATATAAAAGGTAATAGGATATTATCGCGTTTTTTTACGCAAGATAATGTTCCTATTACCTTTTTCTAAAATTCGGATTAAATACTTAGAATTTTAAGTTGGAATAGAAGACCTTTTAAAGTGTGTTTTTCTAGTATATTTATTAGGAGGTCTATTAAGATGAAAGCAAAGCTTATATTACAAGATGGAACAATTTTTGAGGGTAAAGCCTTCGGTTACTTAAAGGAGTCAGTTGGAGAAGTTGTATTTTCAACAGGAATGGCTGGTTACCAAGAAGTAATAACAGATCCATCATATAAAGGACAAATCGTAACAATGACATATCCCTTAATAGGAAACTATGGGATTAATCTTGAAGATATGGAATCAGATAAAGTTCAAATAAGTGGACTAATCGTAAAAGAAAAATGTGAATTCCCAAATAATTTCAGATGTGAATTAGAACTTGATAATTATTTAAAACAAAATAAAGTTATAGGACTTGAAGGAATTGATACAAGAGCTTTAACTAAGATATTAAGAAACAAAGGTTCAATGACAGGAGTTATTTCTGTTGAAGATTTTAGACTTACTGATATAGAAGCTAAAATTGGAAGTTACTCAAGCAAGAACTTTGTAAGTGAGATTTCTACAAGTGAGAAGTACACAATCAAAGGTGCTGGTAAAAAAGTTGCAGTAATAGATCTTGGGATTAAAAAAAGTGTTCTTAATAACATCATTAAAAGAGAAGCTGATATAACAGTATTCCCTTATAATACAAGTGCTGAAGAAGTTCTTTCAGTAAATCCAGATGTTGTATTCTTATCAAACGGACCAGGAAATGCAAATGATGTAGCTCATGTTTCAGATATGATAAAAGTATTACTTGGAAAAGTTAAAGTAAATGGAGTAGGTCTTGGATGTCAACTTATAGCAATGGCTATTGGTGGAAAAATAGACAAGCTTGCATTTGGACATAGAGGTTCAAATCATCCTGTAAAAGGATTATCAAACGGAAAAGTTTATACAACAACACAAAGTCAAGGATTCTATATTTCTGATTTAACAAATGATGCAGAAATTACTTATAGAAATATAAACGATAGTACAATAGCAGGATTTAAGAATGATAGCTTAAATATTTCAGGAGTACAGTTTATGCCAGATAGAGATAGTGAATTTATATATGATGAATTTGTAAAGTAATTTCAAAATTGGGGAGGAAAATATTATGCCATTAAATAAAGATATCAAAAAAGTTTTAGTTATAGGTTCAGGTCCAATAGTAATAGGACAAGGTGCTGAGTTTGATTATTCAGGAACACAAGCTTGTAGAGCTATTAAAGAAGAGGGAATAGAGGTTATTTTAATAAACTCAAATCCAGCTACAATAATGACTGATAAGGGTGTTGCAGATAAGATATACTTAGAGCCAATAACACTTGAATATGTAGAAAGAATTATAAAAGAAGAGAAACCAGATTCAATAATAGCTGGTATGGGTGGACAAACAGGTCTTAACCTTTCAGTTGAATTATATGAAAAAGGTATTTTAGATAAATATGGAGTTAAAGTAATTGGTACTTCAATAGAATCAATCAAAGAAGGAGAAGATAGAGAACTTTTCAGAGATATGATGCTAAGAATTAATGAACCAGTTATAGAAAGTGAAGTAGTACATGAATTAGAAGAAGGACTTCAAGTAGCTAACAGAATTGGATATCCAGTTATAGTTAGACCAGCTTATACACTAGGGGGAACTGGTGGTGGAATAGCTAATGATGAAGCAGAACTTAGAGTTACACTTGCATTAGGTCTTCAACTTAGTACAATCGGACAAGTTCTTTTAGAGAAGAGTGTTAAAGGTTGGAAAGAGATTGAGTATGAAGTAATTAGAGATAGCAAGGGAAATAAAATAGCAGTTTGTAGTATGGAAAATGTTGATCCAGTTGGAATACACACAGGGGATTCAATAGTTGTAGCACCAACACAAACTCTTACACCTAAAGAGTGTGGAATGCTTAGAACAGCTGCACTTGATATTATAGAAGCTGTTGGAATTGAAGGTGGATGTAATGTTCAGTTCGCTTTAAATCCAAATTCACTTGAATATGCAGTTATAGAAATTAACCCAAGAGTTTCAAGATCATCAGCACTTGCTTCAAAAGCTACTGGTTACCCAATAGCTAAAGTTGCATCAAAGATAGCACTTGGATATTGTCTTGATGAAATCTTAAATGCAGTTACAAAGAAAACTTATGCTTGTTGTGAACCAACAATAGATTATATGGTTCTAAAATTACCAAAGTGGCCATTTGATAAGTTCGAGGGAGCTGATAGAGTTCTTGGAACAAAAATGATGGCAACTGGTGAGATAATGGCTATAGGTACAAACTTTGAGTCAGCATTCTTAAAAGGTATAAGATCACTTGAAATCGGTAAGTTCTCATTAATACACAAGAAGTTTACAAAGCTTTCAATGGAAGTTTTAAGAGAGAAAGTTGTAACTCCTGATGATGAGAGAATATTTGCTCTTGCAGAAATGCTTAGAAGAGATTATAGAATTGATATGGTTTCAAGAATAACAGGAATAGATATATTCTTCCTTGAGAAGTTTAAAAATATAGTTAGAGAAGAACAAAGACTTTCAGAGTCACATATAGAAAATCTAGATAAAGAGTGGTTATTAGCACTTAAGAAAAATGGATTTGCTGATAAAGCAATTGCTGACATGATTGGTGTTGATACAGATGAAATATATAGACTTAGAGATATATGGAACATCAAACCAGTTTATAAAATGGTTGATACTTGTGCTGGAGAATTTGATGCAGTTTCACCTTACTATTATTCAACTTATGATGAGTATGATGAGGTTGTAGTTTCAGATAAGAAAAAAGTTATAGTTATAGGTTCAGGTCCTATCAAAATTGGTCAAGGAGTAGAGTTTGATTATGCTTCAGTTCATTGTATTAAATCATTAAGAGCACAAGGAATTGAAACAATAATAATAAACAATAATCCAGAAACAGTTAGTACAGATTTTGATACTGCTGATAAGTTATACTTTGAGCCAATTGTTGAGGAAGATGTTTTAAATATCCTAGATAAAGAAAAACCAGATGGAGTTATTCTTCAGTTTGGTGGGCAAACATCAATTAAACTTGCTAAGTTCTTAAAAGCTAAAAATATTAAAACTTTAGGTACTACATCAGATCAAATAGATCTTGCAGAAGATAGAGAGCAGTTTGATGATTTACTTGAAGAACTTGATATTGCTAGACCAAAGGGTAAAGCTGTATGGACAACAAATGAAGGCGTTAAAGAAGCTGAAAAACTTGGATATCCAATGCTTGTAAGACCTTCATTCGTACTTGGTGGACAAGGAATGGAAATAACTCATAATGAGAAAGAATTAAGATATTATTTAGAGCATGCATTTGAGAAAGATACTAAAAATCCAATTCTTGTTGATAAATATTTAAGTGGTAGAGAAATAGAAGTTGATGCTATATCAGATGGTACAGATGTTTTAATACCAGGGATTATGGAACACTTAGAGAGAGCCGGGGTTCACTCAGGAGATAGTGTTACTATATATCCAAGTCAAAATATATCAGATAAAATTAAAGCAGATGTATTAGATTATACAACTAAACTTGCTTTAAGAATTGGAATTAAAGGAATGATTAATATTCAGTTTATTGAATTTGAAGGAAAACTTTATGTAATAGAAGTTAACCCAAGAGCTTCAAGAACTGTACCATATATATCAAAAGTTAGTGGAGTTCCAATAGTTGATCTTGCTACTAAGATTATGCTAGGTGCTAAGCTTAAAGAATTAGGATTTGGAACAGGAGTTTACAAAGAGCCAAATCTTGTATCAGTAAAAGTTCCAGTATTCTCAACACAAAAACTTCCACAAGTTGAAGTTTGTCTTGGGCCAGAAATGAGATCAACAGGAGAAGTTCTAGGAGTTGGTAAAACAGTTGAAGAAGCTTTATATAAAGGTTTCGTAGCTGCTGGAATGTATGTAGGAAAAGGTGAAAAAAGAATACTTGCAACAGTAAATGAGCATGATAAGGATGAATTTGTAGAAATAGCTAAAGGTCTTAATACACTAGGATATAAAATTATAGCAACAGAAGGAACTGCGAAAGCTCTTAAAGAAGCTGGAATAGAAGCGGAAGTTGTTAGAAAAATTACTGAAGAAAATCCAAATATCTTAGATATGGTTGTTAGTGGAGATGTTGATTTAGTTGTTAATACTCCAACAAAAGGAAATGATTCTAAGAGAGATGGATTCCATATAAGAAGAGCTGCTATAGAAAGAAATATCAGTGTTGTAACATCACTTGATACTTTAAGAGCTTTAGTAAGAGTTCAATTAGATGGAATGGATAAAGTAGAACTTAAAATGTATGATGTGAATTCATGGAATTAATATAAATACTGAAAAGGGTAATCTCAATGTGAGA
>NZ_CAMQRY010000106.1 GCF_947036855.1 uncultured Clostridium sp. | reverse complement strand
ATTACAAGGTTTGTAATAGGTGTAATATTATTTATAGCTGCACAAGTTGTACCTTTAGATAAAATTTATACAGATTCAATATTTGTAGCAAGTTATGTTGTTCTTGGTTATCCAACAGTTTGGAAGGCTATAAAAAATATAGCAAGAGCAAAAAATATATTTGATGAAAATTTCTTAATGACAATAGCAAGTATAGGAGCATTTTTAATTGGAGAGCATCCAGAAGCAGTTGCAGTTATAATGTTCTATGAAATAGGTGAGATGTTCCAAGGTTATGCAGTTAATAACTCAAGAAAATCTATAACAGCACTTATGGATATTAAACCAGACTTTGCAAGAGTTGTAAGAGATAATGTTGAAAAAGCAATTTCACCATATGGAGTTAAAGTTGGAGAGATTATATCAGTAAGAGCAGGGGAAAGAATTCCTCTTGATGGAGTTATTATAGAAGGTAGTACAAGTCTTGATACATCAGCACTTACAGGAGAATCTGTACCAAGAAGTGCTAAAGTTTCAGATGATGTTTTAGCAGGATGTATTAACTTAAATGGAGCTTTAAAAATTAAAGTAACAAATGATTTTAAAGAATCAACACTTGCTAAAATTTTAGAACTTGTAGAAAATGCAGGGAATAAAAAAGCACCAACAGAGAAGTTTGTAACTAAGTTTTCAAAATACTATACACCAGTGGTAGTAGCAATTGCAGCAGTTTTGGCTATAATACCACCACTTCTTATTCCAGGAGCAAGTTTTGCAGAGTGGATAGAAAGAGCATTAGTATTTTTAGTTGTTTCATGTCCATGTGCATTGGTAGTTTCAATACCACTTGGATTCTTTGGAGGAATTGGAGCAGCTTCAAAAAGTGGAGTTTTAGTTAAAGGTGGAAATTATTTAGAAGCTTTAAATTCAGTTAAGACTGTTATTTTTGATAAGACAGGAACATTAACAGAGGGTAAGTTTAAAGTATTAGATATAAAAGCAAATGGAATATCAGCAGAGGAGCTTCTTAAAATAGCAGCACATGGTGAATATTTATCAAATCACCCAATAGCAAAATCTATAATTTCAGAATATAAGATGGAAATAGATAAAGAGCTTATTAATGATTATGAAGAATTATCAGGTAGAGGAATATCAGTAAAATATAATGGTAAAAAAGTATTGCTTGGAAATTCTAAGCTTATGAATGAAAATAATATAAAATTTGATGAAAGTAATGCACTTGGAACTTTAATATATATAGGACTTGATAGTAACTATGTAGGAAGAATTTTAATTGGTGATAAGATAAAAGATGATTCAAAAGAAGCAATTAAAAATCTTAAAAATCTAGGTATTAAAACAGTAATGTTAACTGGAGATAATAAAAGAGTTGGAGATGCTGTTGCTAAAGAGCTTGGACTTGATGCAGTATATACAGATTTATTACCTCAAGATAAAGTTGCGAAACTTGAAATTATTATGGAATCTCATAAAGGGAAAGAACATGTTGTTTTTGTTGGCGATGGAATAAATGATGCACCGGTTCTTGCTAGAGCAGATATTGGAATAGCTATGGGTGGAGTTGGATCTGATGCAGCAATAGAAGCAGCAGATGTTGTAATTATGAAAGATGAGCCAAGTAAAATAATAGATGCTATAAAAATTGCTAAAAGAACAAGACGAATTGTTTGGCAAAACATTGTATTTTCACTTGGAGTGAAGTTAATTGTATTGATATTTGCAGCAGGTGGAATGGCAACAATGTGGGAAGCAGTTTTTGCAGATGTAGGAGTTTCTATCATTGCAGTTTTAAACTCAATGCGAGTTTTAAAAATAAAAAAGTAATAAATTTACAAAACTGCTAAGAAAAAAGTTAAAAAAAAGAGAAATATGACGAAAAAACGTTGACAAATTAACAAATAGTTAATATACTTAATATATAAGAATACGTTCAGGTATAGGGTATATTTTATACTGTTTATCTCAATGAGGCTTGTACATAGCTTAAGGTTGCTATGTATAAGCCTCATTTTCTATATAAATTTTGAACTGTAATTCTTAAAGTGTAAAATAAATTTCAAAAAAAATTTAAAAATAGAATTGAAAAATTTGTTAATTTATAGATAAAAAAAATAAAATTGTGTTAGAATATATATAAAGAATGTTATATATTTAACAAAGTTTAATACTAAGAGGTGGAGAAAGTGGAAAAAAGAAAGTCTATATCAATGGCAGTTATAAAAAGACTTCCTAAGTATCATAGATATTTAAGAGAGCTTATGGATAATGATGTTGATAGAATATCATCAAAAGAGTTAAGTGAAAAAATAAGTTTTACAGCTTCTCAAATTCGTCAAGATTTGAATTGCTTTGGAGATTTTGGTCAACAAGGTTATGGATATAATGTAAAGGCTTTATACAATGAAATAAGTAATATATTAGGTTTAGATAGAGCTTATAGAATAGTAATTATTGGAGCTGGAAATATTGGTCAAGCAATAGCAAACTATAATCAGTTTGGTAAACTTGGATTTATTGTTGAAGGTATATTTGATGCAAATCCTAAGCTTTCAGGTATTCAAATAAGAGATATAGCAATAGAAGATATTGATAAATTAGAAGGATTTTTAGAGAAAAACAATATTGATATAGGTGTTATATGTGTACCTAAAGTTAATGCTCAAAAAGTAGCTGATAGTCTTATGAGTAGAGGAATAAAAGCTATATGGAATTTTGCACCACTTGATTTAGAGGTGCCAGATGATGTAATTGTTGAAAATGTACATTTAAGTGAGAGTATGTTAACTTTAGTTTATTTATTAAATGAAAAAAATCAAGATAACTAATAAATGTATAAAATTGTTAAAAAAACAAAAATATATTGCAAATGGAATAAATAGACATTATAATTTAATTGAAGTTTGAAAAAACTTCGATTATTTTTTTTGCTTAATTTGTTATAAACTTAACAAATTAAATATATATTAGAGGTATTGAGGGGGGATTTTATAATGGAACTTAAGAATATTCTTCTTGAAAAAGAAGGAAACATAGCGATAGTTACAATCAATAGACCAAAAGCATTAAATGCTTTAAACTCAGAAACTTTAAATGACATATATACGGTTGTATCACATCTTGAAGAAGAAAAAGACGTATATGCTGTAATTCTTCGTGGAGCAGGAGATAAATCTTTTGTTGCTGGTGCTGATATAGCTGAAATGAAAGACTTAAATGAAGAGGAAGGTAGAAAATTCGGAGTACTTGGTAATAGAGTGTTTAGAAAATTAGAAAATTTAGATAAGCCGGTAATAGCTGCTATTTCAGGATTTGCTTTAGGTGGTGGATGTGAACTTGCTATGGCTTGTGATATTAGAATTGCAAGTGAAAAAGCAAAATTTGGACAACCAGAGGTTAGTCTTGGTATTACACCAGGATTTGGAGGAACTCAAAGACTTCCAAGAATAGTGGGCGCAGGTCTTGCTAAAGAATTAATATATACAGGTAGAATAGTTAAAGCTGATGAAGCTTTAAGAATAGGTTTAGTTAACAAGGTTGTTTCACCAGAAACACTAATGGATGAGGCTATGACTATGGCAAAACTTATAAGTGGAAATGCACCAATTGCAGTTAAACTTTGTAAAGATGCTATAAACAGAGGAACTCAGGTTAATATAGACAATGCCTTAGTGATTGAAGCTGAAGATTTTGGGAAGTGTTTTACAACAGATGACCAAGTAGAGGGTATGTCAGCTTTCATAGAAAGAAGAGAAAAGAATTTCAAGAATCAATAATATCCAAGTGGATTTTTATATTGTATTTAAAAATGGGGGAGGTTACATTACATGAATTTTCAATTAACTACAGAGCAAGAATTAGTTAAACAAATGGTTAAAGAGTTTGCTATAAATGATGTTAAACCAGTAGCTGCAGAGATTGATCAAACAGAGAGATTTCCAATGGAGAATGTACAAAAAATGGCTGAGCTTGGAATAATGGGTATTCCATTTTCAACAGAGTTTGGTGGAGCAGGTGGAGACACTTTAGCATATATTTTAGCTGTTGAGGAACTTTCAAAGGTTTGTGGAACAACAGGAGTTATATTATCAGCACATGTATCATTATGTGCTTCAGTAATAAATCAATTCTGTACACCAGCTCAAAAAGCTAAATATTTACCAGACCTTGCAACAGGGAAAAAGATTGGTGCTTTTGGATTAACAGAGCCAGGTGCTGGAACAGATGCTGCTGGTCAACAGACTACAGCTAAAGTTGATGGAGATAATTACATCCTTAATGGAAGTAAAATATTTATCACAAATGGTGGATATGCTGAAACATTTATCATATTTGCTATGACTGATAAAACACAAGGAACAAGAGGGATTTCAGCTTTCATAGTTGAAAAATCTTTCGAAGGATTCTCAATAGGTAAGAAAGAAGATAAACTTGGAATTAGAGGTTCATCTACAACAGAACTTATTATGGAAAATTGTATAGTTCCAAAAGAAAACTTAATTGGAAAAGTTGGAAAAGGATTTGGAGTAGCTATGAAAACTCTTGATGGAGGAAGAATAGGTATTGCAGCTCAAGCACTTGGGATTGCAGAGGGAGCTTTAGGCGAAGCAGTTGCATATATGAAAGAAAGAAAACAGTTTGGTAGACCATTATCAGCATTCCAAGGATTACAATGGATGATAGCTGATATGGATACAAAAGTTGAAGCAGCTAGATACCTTGTTTATAAAGCAGCTTGTCTTAAAGATGCTGGACTTCCATATTCAGTTGAAGCAGCAAGAGCTAAGTTATATGCAGCAGAAGTTGCTATGGATGTTACAACTAAAGCAGTTCAAATCTTTGGTGGATATGGATATACAAAAGAATATCCAGTTGAAAGAATGATGAGGGATGCTAAAATAACAGAAATATATGAAGGAACTTCAGAAGTTCAAAAAATGGTTATTGCTGGAAGTGTTTTAAGATAATTTAGAGGGGGACATGGAATAATGAATATAGTAGTTTGTTTAAAGCAAGTACCAGATACAACTGTGGTTAAAATAGATCCAGTTAAAGGTACATTAATAAGAGATGGAGTTCCATCAATAATAAATCCAGAAGACAAGCATGCTTTAGAAGCAGCTTTAAATCTTAAAGATAATAATGGTGCAAAAGTTACTGTTTTAAGTATGGGACCACCACAAGCTAAAAATGCATTAAGAGAAGCTTTATGCATGGGTGCTGATGAGGCAGTTCTTATTACAGATAGAGCATTTGCAGGAGCTGATACATTAGCTACTTCTAAAGCTTTAGCAGGAGCACTTAAAAGACTTGAGTATGATATAGTTTTTGCAGGAAGACAAGCAATTGATGGAGATACAGCGCAAGTTGGACCAGAGATAGCAGAGCATTTAGATATTCCACAAGTAACTTATGTTCAAGGTGTTACAGTTGAGGAAGATGGGTTATTAATTAACAGAGCATTAGAAGATGGATATGAGCTTATTAAAGTTGAGGGTAAAGTTTTACTTACAGCAATTAAAGAGCTTAACCACCCAAGATATATGAATGCTAGAGCAATTTTTGCTACAGCAAACAAAGAAATTACAGTTTGGTCAGCAGATGATATCGAAGTTGATAAGGCTGAGCTTGGACTTAAAGGTTCACCAACTAAGGTTAAAAAATCAATGACTAAAGAACCTAAAGGTAAAGGTGAACTTGTAAATAGTTCAGCAGATGAAGCAGTTTCTTATGTATTATCAAAATTAAAAGAAAAACATTATATCTAAGTTTAAGGGGAGGTACAAATTTATGAATTTAGCAGATTACAATGGAGTTTGGGTTTTTGCTGAGCAAAGAGCTGGGGAACTTCAAAAAGTTTCTTTAGAAATCTTAGGCGAAGGTAGAAAACTTGCAGATAAACTTGGAACAAAGCTTACAGCTTTAGTTTTAGGCGACGATATAGGGGGACTTGCAAATGTTTTAGGGTCTCATGGTGCAGATGAAGTTTTAGTTGTGGATAATCCACTTCTTAAAAACTATACAACAGATGGGTACACAACAGCAATTTGTGAACTTGCAAATGATAGAAAACCAGGAATATTATTTATAGGTGCAACATTTATAGGTAGAGATTTAGGTCCTAGAGTTGCAGCAAGATTATCAACAGGATTAACTGCTGATTGTACAAGTCTTGATGTAGAAGTTTCTGATGGAGCATTGCTTGCTACAAGACCAGCTTTTGGTGGAAACCTTATGGCAACAATAGCATGTCCTGACCATAGACCACAAATGGCAACAATTAGATCAGGAGTTTTCGCAAAGTTTCCATCAACAAATACTAACTTTACAGTAAGTAATTTAGAGGTTAAGCTTGCAGAGTCAGATATAAGAACTAAGGTTATAGAAATAATAAAAGAGCATAAAGATATAGCAGATATATCAGAAGCTACTGTTTTAGTTGCAGGAGGAAGAGGAGTTGGTTCAAAAGAGAACTTTGAGTTATTAGAAGTATTAGCTAAAGAACTTGGTGGATCAATCGCAGCTTCAAGAGCAGCAATTGAAAAAGGATGGGTAGATAAAGATTATCAAGTTGGACAAACAGGAAAAACTGTTAGACCAAATATCTATATAGCTTGTGGAATTTCAGGAGCAATTCAACATGTTGCTGGAATGCAAGAATCAGATATGATAATTGCTATAAATAAGGATGAAACAGCTCCAATCATGAAGCTTGCTGATTATGCAATTGTTGGTGATGTAGCAAAAGTTCTTCCAGAATTTATAGGTCAATTTAAGAAAATACAAGAAGAAATGTAATAGAAAAGTATATAGACTTTGGGTTTTAAAGTTTAACTTTCAATTAAAGGGTATAAAAGAAAATTAGTTTGTTATATAAATAGAGGAGCTTTTAGGGTAAGCTCCTCTATATTAAAAATTATGAGAATGGGGGATTTTTATTATGGAAAAGATTTTTGTACTTGGTGCAGGAACTATGGGGGCTGGAATTGTTCAAGCTTTCGCACAAAAAGGTCATGAGGTTATAGTTAGAGATATTAAGCAAGAGTTTGTTGATAGAGGTCTTACAGGAATAAACAAAGGTTTATCAAGACTTGTTTCAAAAGGAAAAATGACTGAAGAAGTTAAAGAAGAAATACTTTCAAGAATTACAGGAACAGTAGATATGAACATGGCTGCTGATTGTGATTTAGTAGTTGAAGCTGCTGTTGAAAATATGGAAATTAAGAAAAAGATTTTTGCAGAGCTTGGTGAGATTTGTAAAGAAGAAACTATTCTTGCAACAAATACATCATCATTATCTATAACAGAAGTTGCAACTGCAACAAACAGACCTGATAAAGTTATCGGAATGCATTTCTTCAATCCAGCTCCAGTTATGAAGCTTGTTGAAGTTATAAAAGGAATGGCTACTTCAGAAGAAACTTATGCTACAGTTAAAGCAATATCAGAGAATATTGGTAAAACTCCAGTAGAAGTTGCAGAAGCACCAGGATTTGTTGTAAATAGAATTCTTATCCCAATGATAAATGAAGCAGCTGGAATTTTAGCTGAGGGAATTGCATCAGAGGACGATATTGATACAGCTATGAAACTTGGAGCAGCTCATCCAATGGGACCTTTAGCTCTTGGAGATTTAATTGGTCTTGATGTTTGTCTTGCTATCATGGATGTTTTATATAAAGAAACAGGGGATACAAAGTATAGAGCACATAGCCTTCTTAGAAAATATGTAAGAGCTGGACTTCTTGGAAGAAAAACAGGAAGAGGATTCCATAATTACGCTAAATAATAAAGAAATAAAGAAATAAAAAATGAGATACATAAATGAGTGAAATCATTTATGTATCTCAAATTTTTTTACTAAAATTCAATTTTAAGTTTAATTAACTTGTTTTTAAAATACTTAAGTAAAATTTTATTATAGAATAAAATAATTATTATTGAACTAATTACTCCAAATATTGCACCTACTATAATATCTGAAGGATAGTGAACTCCGACATATACCCTAGAAAATGCTATTGTTATAGCAAGTAAATAAGCTGGAATAGTCCACTTTTTTAAGCAATAAGCAATAATTACAGCAAACGCAAATGAAGCAGAAGCATGTCCAGATGGGAATGAATAGGATGTTGGTAGTGATATTAAAGGATGTAAATCAGGTAGACTCAAAAATGGTCTAGGTCTTTGAATTAAATCCTTTAATATACTAACCACTATAATGTTAAAAATTTGAGATAGATATATAAGAAATCCAA
>NZ_CAMQRY010000105.1 GCF_947036855.1 uncultured Clostridium sp. | reverse complement strand
ATAATTTACATTCCTTATAGTTAAGATAAAACCCGAAATTTTCATCTAAAAAATTAACGTAATAAAGCCATTCACAGGCTCTTTTCCACCTTATTTCACTACTTCCTACTTTTATTTTGCAGTAGACCTTCGGTCGTGTTTTTTCATTTTTTATAAAAATCACTACAAGCTTAGTCTTTTCAAGACTTACAGAGTTTTTTCTAAAAAAGAGGTCTACTGCAAATTCTAATTTTTCATATTATTTTCTATGTGCTTCTAGCATTTTTTCCATTGATTCTATTACTTTTACTCTTAGTTTATCAGGTTTATTTACTTTTGCAAATTCTCTCATTGTAAGTATCCAAGATATTATTGAATGTTCACCTTTCATCTGTGCTTTAAATAATATTTTACCATCTTCAAGTTCTATTATTTCTTGATTTTCTACCCAAATTCTTTCTTTTATAGAATTAGACATTGGTGGGCTTATTTCAATTTCTAAATCATATTCTTCTTGATCAAATATTCCTAATCCTTTATTTTTTCTTTCTTCTACTTCAAGTTCTCTATCTTTATTTCTTTCAAATATAAATCCTGTTACTGTACATTCTTTAATTCTTATAAATTTAAAGAATCTTATAGCATTTTTTTCTAAGCAATAACCAACTAGGTATGATTCCCCTCTATAAACAAAATATTTATAAGGTTGTACTCTTCTTCTACTAACTTCGTTCTGATTACTTAAATATTCAATAATTATTATTTTTCTATCTAAAACAGCTTTGTAAATTTTAAGTTCTATTTCCTCATTATAAATATCTTTATTACGTCTTGAGTAAGATATTATATCTCCACTTGAATAATCATCTGAATTTAATATAGAAAAGTTTATTTTATCTATAACTTTTTTAAATTTTTCATTATTATCTTCTGAATATTCAAGTTTATCTACAAGAATTTTTAATTCAATCATTTCTGTTTCTGTAAGAATTGCTTTAAACGGAAAATACGCATTAGCAAGTTTATAGCCACCATACCTACCTTTAACTGTTTCTATATCAAAAACTTCACTAAGAGCATTTTTATATGCTGTTATTTCTTTTATATTTACGCCTAAATTTCTTGCTATTTCTTCTCTAGACATAAGTTTATTTGATTTAAGCATTACCATCATCTTAATAGTATTAGCAAGTTTACTCATAATTCCTCCTTTTAAAAGCAGCGATCATCTAAATCTTTTTCTTTCCTTTTAGAATCTCTACTAAAACCCAGCTGATTATACTTACAATCAACAACTGGTATTGATTCAAATTTGCTTATTTCTAGTTCCCTAATTAATAAATATTTCCCTAGATATTCCATATCAAACTGACTTACTGAAACTGTAAATAATTTCACTCTATCAATTAATATAACTTTTCTAAGCTTCATTTCATTAATTTTTTCCTCTTTTTCTTTCTTCTCCATATCTTTATTATTTAATTCTTTAAGCTCACTTACCATAAATTCTAGTTCATCAAAAATCCCATCAATTTCAGCTTGATTAGTTTTATAAATACAATTTGGCATTAAGGTAAATGAAACTATATTTCTAAATTTAATATCTTTTTTATCAAATTGATATGGAGTTACTTCTTTAATCTGTTCTAAGAATTTATCATACTCAGCCCAATATTTACTACCTTTAATATTTTCAGTTGTAAGTGTTTTATCTATAATTTCTATTTTTTCATGCTCTGATAATACACCATCTATATTTTTGATAGCATTTCTTGAAAGTGTGTAAATTTGTCTGTCTATAAAACCTTTTTCACCATTTGTTAAAATTCCTTCATCTACATTTAAAAATATATAGCAGTTGTATTCACAGACTGATTTTTTTCCTTTTCTATTACATCTTCCAAGTCTTTGGAATAAACCATTTATATCTGAAAGTTCTGTAAATAAATAATCAAAATCTATATCCAAACTAGCTTCTACAATTTGTGTTGAAATCCAAATTCCTGAACCTATATTTTCTGTTTCACCAAATTTTAATATTTCATCTTCTTTTTCTGCTCTCTCTTTTTTTATAAACTTACTATGGAATATATTAATCTCTGATTTATTAATCCCTTTAAATTCAAGTTCTTTATAAACTTCTTGTGCTTTTTTTATAGTATTGCAAACTACTAATATTTTATTGCTTATATTTTTCTTTTTATTCTCCACATACTTATCAAATATTAAACTACTATCAATTTTTGAATCATATATTTTTATATTATGTCTTTTAAGGTTATTAACAAATGTAGCTTCTTTAAAATTACAGCCTTCTTTAGCTAAAAAATCTTTTACAAATGGTGCAAGTGTTGCTGTAAGTATAGCTACTTTTCCACCAAATTTTATAATAGTCTTAATTCCATATACTAAATATGCAAGTAAATCAGCACTGTACATCTGAATTTCATCTATCACTACTTTTGAATATGATAACGTTGCAAGCTTTACCTCATATCCATGACACTTTAAAACAAAATCAAAAATCTGATCAAGTGTTGCTACATTAAGAGGAATTGATAATTGTTTACTTGTTCTATGATATTCTAAAATATCTCTTTCTCCATCTGCATGATTTGTATAGTAAGATAAAGAATCTGAATGTAGTAGTGCAGCTCTTTGTTCTATATTTTCAGTAACTATACCACTTGAAATTCTATTATAAATAGCATTTATAGCTGTTTTTAATGGTAATATAAAAAAACCTTTATTGTCTCCTATCCAAAGAAGCCCTGCTTCTGTTTTTCCCATCCCTGTTTGAGCTACTACTATTATATTTTCTTCTTTATTTTCTTTACAAAAATATTGAAGGTCATTCCAATCTGAATCTTTATTTTCTTCTTTCCAAGAATTTAATAAACCATCTAAACTATCATTTAAGAAATCATTTCTATATTCTATAACAGTTCCACCACTAGCACTAAAATCACACTTATTAACAAATCCTTTAATAAGAACTGCTTTTTCATCACCCATTATCTCTTTTATTCTTTTGATACTTCTTCTTTTTATATCATAAGTATCATTAAAATCACTTAATAAGTTTTTTATCAATTTTTTAGTTTTTTCTTCTTGTAACACTTCAAAAACATCACAATAATAATGATGAAATGCTACTGCAAAACACACCCTAAAATAATCATCTTCTACCTTGAAACTACTTTTATCTATAAAATAAAGAGATAACACATTATGTGCAATCTCATTATCAGTATCAAACTTTGTTTGGTTTATAATTCTGTATTGAAACTCTCTATTAGCCTTGCCATAATCATGATATTCACAAGCAACTCTAACTATGTTGAATAATTCAATATCTTTTATATAACCTAGTTTTGATAAATATTCAAGGTTATGAATCAAATCATCTGTATGTTCTCTTATAGATTTATTAGGTTTTGCTTTATATTTACTTAAATCCATATTATCTCATACCTCCTATTTACATAAAATTAACTATATACTTTTTATCATCTTCTATATCAAATAGTAAATTATCTGTACCCTCATCAACTTCATATTCAGAAATATACAAAACTTTCTTTTTATTAAATACTCTTTTACTACCTTCAATTTTATAATCTTTATTTAGATAATATTTAGTTCCATTATAATTTATATCTTCTCTTAATTTGGGGAAAATATATTCTTCTTTAACTAAATCCATATCTACATAGGCAGAATACTCACTTTTCATACCCTCTTCTATTTCAGATGCTAAATCAACTATCTTAGCTTCCTTAATATCAATAAAATCTTCACTTCTACCTATTGATTTTAAATTATAAATATTTTCTTCTATATCTATAAGAGTTTCTTCATCAGCTCTTATATGAATAACAAGTTCTATATTATTAAGCATCTCATAATACTTTAAAGAAGTTGTAAGTGTAGCAAACTTTGAATAAGGCTCTGTATAATTTTCTTTTTTGTAAGTTTCAAATTTTTCTTTTATATTTTTTTCTAAATTTTTAACTTCAATTTCTTTATCCTTAACTTCTTGCAGTTTAACTTTATCTTCTTTAAAAGCTTTTTTGTCAGCAGCCAAACTTTTTTTTTGAGCTTTAATTTTTTCAAGTTCATCTTTTAAGCTAGTTTTTTTATAATTATCAAGCTTATCATTTAAATCTTTCAAATCTCTATATTCTTTAAGTAGCTCTTCATTATAAACATGAATAGTTGTGCCTACCCTAAAACTATTACCTTGAGATTTCAAAGCTTTTCCAACTTTATCATAAGCGGTTGATAAAAACTTACTATTTTTAAACTTAATAAGTATTCCTCTATCATCTTGAATTGAATTTAAAAAGCAATAATCAGTATATGGCTCTAAATTTAAAGATTCATATCTACCTTGTATACTTACATCCATAGGTTTATATTCTTTGTACCCACAAGCTACATGAATTGCTCCTATAACTGTTGAATAAGGTGGAAGTGGGTAAGTCATTTTATTTGTAGATGTTTCTTCTTTTTTATAATTTGCAGAACTTTGAGTTAATACAAGTCTTAAAGCTTTCATTATTTTACACCGTAATATTCTTTTACTTGCTTTTCTAAATCTCTAAAGAAATTATGAATGCTAACAGCTTTTAATTCTTCTTTTATAGCCACTTCATTATCAAAGTTTCCACCTTCTAATAGTCCTACTTTGCACCCATCTGCTGCTCTATCTTTTAAGTCTTGTGTAAGTTCAAGCTTATTATTTCTAAGCTTAACTACATTTTCAAAGTAATGAGTTTTTCTTTTAACAAGTCCACCAACTACAAATATAGGCTCTGCATTATCTAAATTACCTTTTACAACTAAAGATAAATTCTCAACTGTATTTATAAGTGATATTACTCTATCAACTTTTTCTTCTACTGATGCATCTTCTGAAGCAAAATTCTCATCTGTTCCAACCATATCTAAATCTATTGTAAGACTATATAATTTCATACCTTTATCATACTCATATTGATATGGCATAAGTCCTGTTTTACCTGCATCTGCCTGTAAATTCAAATTATTATTTTTAGCAAAATTACTTGCAAGATATAAGTTATTATGGAATCTACTCTCAATTACATACTCACTACATGAAATTGCATCTGTTAAATAAAATGAACTTTTTCTGATATATGTGTTCTCCATAGTATTCATATATCCACCTTCTAAAGCTCTACAGTTAGTTGCATTCAAATCTTTTGTCACAACTTTCTGATTAACTTTTTTATCAACAACAGTTTCTAAATCATTATACATACCACTCTGATCCATAATTGCATTTTTGATACTCTCTCTACTTCTTGATGCATATGTCTTTCCATTTCTAAAAACCTTTTGAACTGATGATATATTTCCAAGTCCCTCACCATAATTTGAAGTCATATTAGCTATTACTGTAAGTGTTAATGATTTATTTTCCATTTTCATTTCCTCCTTGTTTTTTCTCTTCTTTTACAAGTGCATTAGCAAATGTATAAATTAAATTTTTACTCTCATCATAGTTTTCAAACAAATCGTATACAAAAGTAAACTGTACACCTGAGTAAGCTGATAACTGTATCAATATTTCACATACTTTACTAGAATCTTTAAAAGTTATTGCACTTATAAGCTTTTGTCTATAACTATTAAGCTTATTTTTTTCAAGCTTCTCTGCTACTTGCTTTGCTGAAATAAAAGCTGACTTCATTTTATTATTCATCTCTTTACTACCTCCATAAATTAATATATTTATCTCTATAATCGTCTTTATATTATAGCTATAATTATTTTTTGATTTTAACAGCATCTCAATTATAGGATCTAGTTTAATTCCATTTAATATAGAATCAACAATTGGTCTTTCCATATATCTTGGATTTTTAGCATCATCTCTATATGCAAACTGTATACCCTTATAATTTTTCACATCTTTGAAAATATCAAGCGCTTTTTTTCTTATGTAAAGCGTCTTATAGTAATCTTCTCCTCTATCCTTTGTAATAACTTCAACGTCAAAATCTATATAATCAGTAGACTCTTTTAAACTATTAAAAAGTGTTTCTCTAGGGTTTTCACTAAGCTCTATCAATGAATTGCTCTTAATTAAGTTCTTTATAGATGTATTATTATTTATAAAGAAAGCTTCATAACTTTTTGTAAAAGCAAATGGTATAAAATCAAATACTAAATCATCTTTAAACTCAAAAGTACTATAATTTTGCTTATAAGATATACTTTTTGATTTCCTAGCTGTATCAATGTAATACCCTAGTAATCTACATACTTTATTATCTGTTGATAAAAGTAATGAGCTATTAGAAAAGTTAGAGTACAAACTTTTTCCATTTCTATAAGTTTCCTTAATTATTTTAAGTCTATTTTCATTTACAACATTTAAAATTTCTTCCTTATTTTCAACAGTACAACTAAGCTTTCCAAAAATAGATTTCATAACAGAATTAGCTTTAAGCTTTTCATTAACTAATACTAATTGTTCTTCTGTAATTTCTTCTCCACTTAGTATTGACTCTATTATGATATGATGCATTGCATTGCTAAAATAATCTTCTGCAAAAAGCAAATAATCCTCTTCATTTATAAGTTTACTATCATACTTTAAAATATCATCATTCATTTCATATGCATCTGCTCTATCAAATCTTCCTTTTCTATGAAGATAATCAAAATATTTTATAAGTCCAACAATTGCTGCATTATATCTCCACTCTGATGTTTCTATACTACAATCAAAAACTTCATCATTCTCAATTAAAGTTTTCATACTTTATCTCTCACCTCCTATACTAAATCTATATTTCCAAATCCTGATGATCTTCTACATCCAAGTCCACTATCCATTAGAAGGTTTAAATCATCTATATCTCCTTTTAACTTAAAAGTTCCTGAATAAGCAGTAAAGTATATAAACTTCTTATTTGTAACCTCTCTAAATCCATTTATTTCTTCCTTAACTACAACTTTTTTCATATTTAAAGGTATAAACTCTAAAGGTTCTTTAAGTCCAAACCCTCTATAAATTTTTAAAATTAAATCAGCATAATAGTAAAATACCTCATTATAATTTTCATCATCTAACCTAAGTGCATTACCTACTTTATCTTTTATATAAATAGGCGATAAGGTTTTCATGATACATTCATTTTCATGAATTTTTCTTTCATTTTGCATTTTTACAGAAGTTTTTATAAAATCTCCATAAGAACTAAGCCCCATAAGTGCTGTAAAAACTAGAATATTAAACTTCATATCAGGTGAAGAAATAATTAATCTAACATCTCCATTAACATCAATAAACTCACTACCTATTTTAAAATCTTCTAAATAAACACTAAAAGTAAAAGGCTTTAACTTTTTAGATTTTTTCCCCTCATAAAAGTACATCTCCTCAAAATATTCTTTATCAGATTTTGACAGACAATCTTTTATAAGACTTGCAAAAAACATTCTATATCCAACTTTTATTTTCTTATCCTTCATTTTTCCAGTAACAATAATTTTCATACTCTCACCTCCTCTTCTATATTACATCTTTTTTGGAATATATTGTACTACAAATAAATATTGATAATAATATGATTCTTTCTTTCTACAATCATTATCGAACCTTTAATTTAATTCTAAACTTTAATAGTACCCTATTTCCATACTTTAATTGATTTCTTTATATTTTCTAATAAAAGAATAAACATAACTTCTAGAAACTCCACAACATATTGCTATTTTACGCTTACTTCGTGTTGGATCATCTTTATATAATTTTAATATTTTAATATTTGTTTTATTATTTATAATTTTCATTAACTCCTCCTATGTTTATTTTTTTAAGTATATAATATCTATTCCCTGATTTAAAATCAAATATGCAATTTAGCTTTTTATTGTTCTTTATTGTACCTATGTCTCCCAAACTTTAAAATTCTTTTAATTTCAAAAAAATATAGCAAGAAGTTAAACAACTTCTTGCTATATTTTCCCTTATAGTTAAAATATTAATTTCCTAAAAAAAATAAACATATTTAAATTCTATATAATTAAAATTAAATTTTATATAATTATTATATCCATCCTCCCTTTAGTCTATCCACTTTCATCTCGGTCTTTACTATTCTAATTACAATGGCACTTTTTAAAATTTATTTTAAGATTTAAATATTATTTATTTACATTCCTTATGGTTAAGTTAAAACGTATAGAACATAAATTATGTGTATGCAATAATTCAAATTTTACATTCCTTATGGTTAAGATAAAAC
>NZ_CAMQRY010000104.1 GCF_947036855.1 uncultured Clostridium sp. | reverse complement strand
GGGCAATATGTGCCAGAACCATTAGAGAAAGCACTTGCACAGCTTGAGGTAGCATTTGAGGAGTACAAAAATGAAAAAAGTTTTAGGGAAGAATATGAGTATTATTTAAAGCAATATGTAGGTAGACCATCACCACTTTATTTTGCAGAAAGATTAACTGAAAAGTGTGGTGGAGGAAAAATATATTTAAAGAGAGAAGATTTAAACCATACAGGAGCACATAAAATTAATAATGTTATAGGACAGATGCTTCTTGCTAAAAGAATGGGTAAGAAAAAGGTTATAGCTGAAACAGGAGCAGGTCAACATGGAGTAGCAACAGCAACAGTTGCAGCACTTATGGGAATGCAGTGTGATGTTTATATGGGAGAAATGGATACACAAAGACAAGAGTTAAATGTTTTTAAAATGGAACTTTTAGGAGCAAAAGTCATAGCAGTAAAAGAGGGGACTAGAACTCTTAAGGAAGCAGTTGATGCAGCTCTTATGGCATATGTTGGAGAAGTAGATTCAGCATTTTATGTTTTAGGTTCAGCAGTTGGACCACATCCATATCCTCTAATGGTTAAAGAATTTCAAAGTGTTATAGGTAAAGAAATTAGGCAGCAGATTTTAGAACAAGAGGAGAGATTACCAGATACAGTAATAGCCTGTGTTGGTGGAGGAAGCAATGCGATTGGAGCATTTGGTGAATTTTTAAATGAGAAAAGTGTAAAACTTATAGGTGTTGAAGCAGCGGGACATGGAATTGAAACACAGATGCATGCAGCTACGATTACAAAAGGTGTTGAAGCTATAGTTCATGGAATGAATACTACTTGTTTAGTTGATGAGAAAGGTGAGCCAAAAGAAGTTTATTCAATTTCAGCAGGGCTTGATTATCCAGGGGTTGGACCAGAACATGCTAATTTATATAAAACAGGTAGGGCAGAGTATTATTATATAACAGATGATGAAGCAGTAAATGCATTTAAAGCACTTACAGAGCTTGAAGGAATAGTTCCAGCTATTGAAAGTTCACATGCAATTGCATATACTATGAAGTATGCAAAAAATGCACCAAAGGATGAGATTATAGTTGTAAACTTATCGGGTAGAGGTGATAAAGACGTTGATCAAATAAGAAATTATTTAAATAAAAATGATAAATTTGTAGGAAGATAGAATTTATATAAGTTTTAATATGACAATAGAAGAGAATAAAAAAAGGAACTGATTTAATAAAATCAGTTCCTTTCGTGTTATCTTAAATTAGTTCATTCCGTTTTCTGAACCTAAGATATTATCTATTTTATTTTCTACTAATGCTTGAAGTGCTGTTCTAGCTGCTCCAAGGTAAGCTCTTGGGTCAAATATTTCTGGTTTAGTTCCGAAAGTTTCTCTGATTGAAGCTGTCATAGATAATCTGATATCAGTATCCATGTTTATTTTACATACAGCCATTGCAGAAGCCTTTCTTAACATTTCAACTGGAATACCTTGAGCGTTAGCGATGTTTCCACCGAACTCGTTACATTTATTAACTGTGTTAGCATCTACTGCTGAAGCACCGTGTAATACTATTGGGAAACCAGGTAATCTTTTTTGGATCTCTTCTAATATTTCAAATTTTAATTGAGGCTTAGAACCTGGTGCAAATTTAACAGCTCCGTGAGATGTTCCGATAGCGATAGCTAATGAATCAACTCCTGTTTCGTTTACAAATCTTACAGCTTCGTCTGGGTTTGTGTACACGTGCTCATCAGCAACAACGTCATCTTCAACTCCAGCTAAAACTCCAAGTTCAGCTTCTACAACTACACCATGAGCGTGAGCGTATTCAACTACTTCTTTAGTTCTTACGATATTTTCTTCGAAATCATAGTGAGAACCATCAAACATAACTGAAGTGAATCCAGCTGCGATAACTTCTTTAACTGCTTCTATACTTGGACCGTGATCTAAGTGTACAGCGATATCGATTCCTGATTCTTCTGCAGCTATCTTAGCCATTTCTACTAAGTATTTAGCTCCTGCATATTTTATAGCTCCTGTTGAACATTGAAGGATAACAGGTGAGTTTTTAGCTTTACAAGCTGCAACTATTCCTTGAACTATCTCCATGTTATTTATATTGAATGCTCCTATTGAGTATCCACCTTCGTAAGCTTTTTTAAACATTTCTTTTGTAGTAACTAATGCCATTGTTTATACCACCTTTCAATTTGTTAATATAAAAATTTTTTTATATTAAGGGTCATAATATGACCCGCTGGGACTAATCCCTTGTTATGACTTTATTATAACCTAAATAATATAATAATTCTAGTAGTTCATAGAATATTCTTAATTATAGGATTATTTGGATAATGCAGATTTGATGAACTATAAAGACTTTAAAATATAAAGAGAATAAATATCTGTAAGCGTTGATATAAGAAGCTTAGAGTACAGTTTATATAAAATGATAAATTCATTTTATGGGGTTAATAAAATATATTTAATTAGAAAATTAGAGTTTGTAATAGTATTTTCTTCTGATAGTAAAATTTTTAATTATTCATTTTTAGAAATAAATAATTAAAATAAATAAGGTCTTAACAAATAATATTTAATAGCTTGATACTTAATTACTAAATATTTAGAAAATTTGATATATATTTTAAAAGTTAGGACATTTTTAAGGTAACTTTTATAAAATGAAGTAAATGTATATTTTATAAAGGGGCGAAGTTTATGGATTTAAAAGTTAAAGTGAATGGTAAGGAAGTTGATATTACTGAAAATGTGAGTTTTGGTAAGCTTCTTCCTACTGATTATAAAGATATGAGTGTTCCGATAGTTTTAGCAAAACAAAATAGTAAATATTATGAGCTTACATCTTTAGTTTCAGAAAGTGGAGATATTGAATTTATTGATATAACAGAAAAGGTTGGGATGGATACTTATAAGAGGACAGCTCAATTTATTTTTATAAAAGCTACTCTTGATATTTTTAAGGATGCAAAAATTACTATAGAGCATTCTATAAATAAGGGGATATATGGTGAAATTCATAAAGGAACTCCACTTACAAGCAGTGAACTTTTACTTATCAAGAATAGAATGAATGAAATTATTAAGAGTGATATTATTATTGAGAAAAAAAAGGTTAAAAAAAATATTGCAAATCAAGTTTTTGATATTTATAAGATGGAGGATAAAAAAAGGCTTCTTAAATATGTTAAAAGTGAAAAAGTTAATTTATATAAGATAGAAGATAGATATGATTACTTTTATGGTTCAATGGCTTATTCAACAGGTGTTCTTAAAAATTTTGATTTATTATTTTATGATAAAGGTTTTATCATAAGGCTTCCAAGAACTAAAAATCCAACAGAGCTACCAAAGTTTAAAGAGCAAATGAAGCTTTTTAATGTTTTTAAAGAAACTGCAAAGTGGCTTGATATATTAGAAGTT
Organism: uncultured Clostridium sp.; assembly: GCF_947036855.1. Lineage (GTDB taxonomy): Bacteria > Bacillota > Clostridia > Clostridiales > Clostridiaceae > Sarcina. Next base: position 4,831 of record NZ_CAMQRY010000104.1, on the reverse strand, counting down.
GCAGATGTAGGTGCTCTTAATAATAAGCTTGAGGAAGGTAGTATAGAAGATATTATAAGAGTGTCAGAAGCTTTGCATGAGAAGAAAATAGCTAAAATAGCTGATAAATTTTGTGAGGATAGTAATAGGAAAATAGTTTTAGTTGCGGGTCCATCATCTTCAGGAAAAACCACTTTTACTAAAAGACTTGCAGTTCAGCTCAGGGTAAATGGACTTAAACCAGTTATGATTTCCCTTGATGATTATTTTATAAGCAGGGATAAAACGCCACTTGATGATGAAGGAAAACCAGACTTTGAATGTTTAGAAGCTTTAGATTTAGCACTATTTAATTCAAACTTAAAAGATCTACTTCTAGGAAAAGAAGTTGAGATACCATCTTTTAATTTTAAAAAAGGTCATAGAGAATGGTTAGGGCATAAGATAAGGTTAAATAGTGATGAAGTTTTACTTATTGAAGGTATACATGGATTAAATGATAGGCTTACAAAAGAAATTGATGATAAATATAAGTTTAAAGTATATATTTCTGCATTAACACAGTTAAATCTTGATAATCATAATAAGATTTCAACAACTGATGTGAGGAAAATTAGACGGATAGTTAGAGATAGTTTATCAAGAGGTTATGATGCAGAAAAAACATTATCTATGTGGTCATCTATTAAACGAGGTGAAGAAAAGAATATTTTTGTTTTTCAAGAACAAGCAGATGTAATGTTTAATTCTACACTTGTATATGAGTTATCAGTTCTGAAATTTCTAGCGTTAGAAGAATTAGAGAAAATAGATGAGGCTAGTGAAGTTTATTATGAAGCTAAAAGGCTTAAAACATTTTTAAAGTTTTTTGATGATATAGATTTTAATGTAGTACCTTATAATTCTATTTTGAGAGAGTTTATAGGTGGTAGTTGTTTCTATAAATATTAAAAGAAAAACAATGCTTGTTCCAATAGATGGGACAAGCATTGTTTTTATAATTTTTTATAAATTTGAGAAAGATACAAAATATCTTTTTCAAGATCTTTATATTTTGCTAAATAAAGAATAAGTCCTTCTATTAAATATTTCCTTGGAGTTTCAGAAGCTTTTTCTGTTTCTATAGAATCTAAAGCTTCAAATAATTCTTCTTTATTTAATATTGATTTTGAGTTGTGGATTGATGATTTAATTTTGCTTATTAGTGAATTTGCTTCATCAAGAAGTAAATCTCTACTAATGAGTTTATATTTATGTGCATCAAGACAAGTCATACTATCAAATGGTATTAAAGGTTTTGTTCCTATAGTACTTTCAATAAGTGAGCTCATAGTTTTTACTATATATTTAGAAAGATCACGAGTTTCTATAACTATAAAATCCTTCATTATAGATATCTGGGCAAATTCTTTTATAAGTCCAGTAAGAGTTAGTACCATATCCCAAACGTTTGGCTTTAAAGTTTCACCATATGTATCTAAAAGTATTTCTTTAAACCAATTTAAAATAAAAAATTTGCTTTTTATGAAAATCTCTTGGAATGCATCAGCTCTAGCTACAGATTGGTCTTGATAAACCATTATTGTAAAATCTTTTTTGTTAGATAAATGTTCAAAGAATACAAAGATTTTTTCTTCGAATTTTTCAAGGTTAGTCATATCAGCATTCAAATCAATATTTTCAACAAGTAAAAGTGTTTGCTTATTTAAATATTTTATAATTTCTATTAATATATCTTCTTTAGATTTAAAAATTTTATATATTGTAGCTTTTGAAATATTACAGTAAGATGCTATATCTTGAACAGATGTTGATGAAAACCCTTTATTTGAAAATAAGTAAACGGCAGCATGTATTATCTGATTTTTTTTCTCATAGTTTGAATCCATTTTAACATTCCTTTCTAAAACTATTTAGTTATACCGAGCAAGTCTTCAACTCTATCAGACATATATTTATATGAATCTGAGATTCCTTGATTATAAAGTTCAGGTCCAATTTCATTTATTATAAAGTCTAAGACAATTGATGCAGCAAGGTCACCAAGTTCCTCATCTCTTTCTGTTATAAAAAATTCTTGTATATTATTTAAAAGTTCTTGTTCTCTTTCTTTTGATAATTTAAATTTTCTCATTAATTACACTCCTTCAGATATAAGTAAAAACTAATTTTAAGAAAAAGTTTTTTTGAAAACTTATAAGTTTTTATGTGCTAATTATAATATAGATTTTAAGTATAGGCAAGTAATAACATAATGATTTAGAAATAGTAAAATAAATTAAAGGATTTTGAAAAAGAAACGAATATTTTAATATATTATAAAATAAATATTAATCGAAAAATAGTGAAAATGTATAAATAAGATACAATTGTGGTGTTTATTAGGGCGTTGGAGATAGTGAAAGGGAGGAGAATTAATGGTTTGTACTGATGCACTTAAACTTGATGGTTATTTAAAAGCTATGGCAGATATTCAATCAATGTCAGATGATGAGATGAAGTATGATTTTGCATTTGAAAGAATTAATTTTTTAGAGAGTCCAGAAGAGAGTTTTAGAAGTTACTGTGAAGAGTATATAAAGGATGATATTAGAGAACGAAAAAGTAAAAATTGGTTAGACCTTGGGAATACTGAGAGGGAGAGAGTTTCTAGATTCGTTGATGATAGTTATAATCTTGTTTTAAAATTTAAGGCGATAAATATATTTGAGAATGAAATGGATTATGTGTTAAGAGTTTGGATTACTAATAAGGTAGTTAAGTATAGTCATAATAAAGATAAAACTGCATTAAATAAATATATATTAAACTATATGATGGAAGACCTTGGGCTTAATGCAACTAAGTATTGGAAATTGACTTGTGATAGTGATTTTATATATGATACATTCTTTTATAATATTTCTGATATTTATATTTTACTTATAGAAGAAAATTACTTTGTTTTGAGATTTGGACTAAAATATATACAAGAGTAAGCTGCTTTATATTAAGCAGTTTTTTTTGTGGAAAATTTTATGAATAAAAATAAAATAATAATACATACTAACCATAGATACGATTTGAAATAAGGAGGGTTTTATTTATGAGTAGTAAAAAAAAGTTGATTTTATCACTTATGGCATGTATGCTTGCTATATTTTTAGTGTCATGCATAAATGCAAGTAAGGAAGAAGTTTTAAATCAAATACAAGTAGGGAATTATCAGCAGGCATTAGAAGATATTCATGGGCTTAATACTTATGAAAGAGAGGAAGTTCAAAAAGCTGCAGTTGCAAAGGTTGATGAAATTGTTCAGGCAGCAAAAAATAAAGTTATTACATATTCACAAGCAGTTGATGACCTTAATTTTATAGATAAGATTATACCTAAGAATCAACAGCAAAAAGTTATAAATGCAATAGAGTATATTAAAGGCTTAGAAATTTCTAGTAAGTAAAATTGTAATAAACTACGAGTAATAATTTTATCTAATAAGTGTATATTTATATAGTGGAATAATATAGGGTTAAATTAAGTTTATTTGTATAAACAATTTAATTAATTCTAGTAACCTTTTCATATAGTTTGATATAGTATAAAAAATATGAAGTTTAAATTTTAATATATATATATCAGTTTCTTATAAATATAAAGGGGTGGGAGTTTTGAGATTTAATGACAGGACAAAATATTTAGTTATTGATGAGGTATTAGAGCAGGATATTTTGATTGAAAATGTTAAAAAAGCATTAGATAATGGCATTGAATTAGTTCAGTATAATTCTAATAAAGTTACACGAGATATGATAAAAGAAGCAAGCAGTATAAAAAGTTTATGTGCAAAATATAAAGCTGTTTTTTTAGTAAAAAATAGAATTGATGTAGCTATGGCTATAAATGCAGATGGAGTACATTTAGATTATAATGATATGAGCATATTAGATGTTAAAAATCTTATAGGGAATAATAAAATAATAGGTTTTAGTGTTAAAAATGAAAATGATTTATTCTTAGCTAGAGAAGAAAGAATTGATTATATAACATTAAGCGAAGATTTTGATTATTCTTTAAGTGGTAAAGAAGTTTTTAATGGAAATATATATGGAGATTATAATATTATAAAAAACGGTGATATTACAGATTTAGAAAAAAGTATAACAGGTGTATATCTTAAATTAGATGATCTTAGCTATACTGATATAAATGCTTATATGAATGATTTTCTTAAAATAAGTTAAATATAACTTGGGATAATATAAGTAACAAATATTAGGAAAAACTCTAGTTGATAATAAATTGATTAGAGTTTTTTTGTGTTTAAAAGGAATTTTATATATAAAAGTAGAATATATATTTATGACGAGTATGGAGGGTTTGATATGGAATATGTAAGTGAAAATTTAACGGTTTTAAGTATAGTTAATGATACCGGGCATACAATGAGAGATATTGAAATAACATATGATGGACTTAAGTATAATATAGAAATTTTAAAGATTAAAAAAGATTATGAAAAGACAGTTTTTTTAAAAGTCAGAGAAGAAGATGGATTAGTTGATGTTAAGATGAATTATAATGAAAAAAGTTATTTGATTTATAAAAATCTAGATGTTAAAAGTGAAATTAAGATTAGAGTTAAAGTATCAGAGGATGAAGAGAATAAATACTTTGTAAAATCGTATTTCTTTATAGAGTAAAAATCAAGAGCCAACTTTATAATATGAAATTTTCATATCATAAAGACAGGCTCTTTTTTAAGTAGAAATCATATTGATTTTCTCTTACGCATTTAGTTTGAGCATTTTTGAAAAAAATATGCGTTAAAAATTTTAATTAATTTGATATAATAGTATAAAAGATGTCAAGAATT
>NZ_CAMQRY010000103.1 GCF_947036855.1 uncultured Clostridium sp. | reverse complement strand
GCAAATTATAGATTTAACAGCTAGTGGAGTAGATGGAATACATCTTTACACAATGAATAATGCTTATGTTGCAGGCAAGATAAGTGAGAGTATAAATTCAATAGTTACATCAGTAAATAGAAAAGTAGTTTAGGAGGAGATAGTTATGGAAAAAGTAGAAAGTTTTGAATTAGACCACAGATTAGTTAGAGCGCCATATGTTAGAAAGTGTTGTACACTTGTTGGTGAAAAAGGAGATAAGGTTAGTAAATATGATTTAAGATTTTTACAACCTAATAAAGATAGCTTTGGAACGGCTGGAATGCATGGGCTTGAGCATCTTTTAGCAACTTATTTAAGAGATGAAATAAAAAATATAATTGATATCTCTCCAATGGGATGTAGAACAGGATTTTATTTAAGTGTTTGGGGAGAAGAAGATGCAAAAGTTATAATGGATGGACTTGAAAAGGCATTAAAAGTTGTATTAGAAGCAACAGAAATTCCAGCAGCAAATGAGATTCAATGTGGTAATTATAAAGATTTATCACTTTTTGGAGCAAAAGAATATGCAAAAGAAGCATTAAAAAAAGGATTTTCAACAGAAATATATGGTTAAATCTTTAGGCTATCTTTTATAAGGTAGCCTTCTTTTTTGAAAGTGGTGTTTAATATGATAGATAAAAATGAAGTTTTAAGATATTTAGGTCATAAGGGACAAGATATAGATGAGGATTTAAATAGTTTAATTGATAGTAGTATAAAAGAAGTTTTAGAGAAGGTTCATCCAAAGCAGGTCTTTGAAACTTATAATATTAGAAGAGAAAATAAAGTTATATATATAGAAGGAACTAAATTAAAGTTAATTGGTGATGATATTTATAAGTGCCTTGATAATTGTGATAAAGTAGTACTAATGGCAGTAACACTTGGAACAGATATTGAAAGACTTATAAGGCTTAATCAGAGAGTAAATATGACTAAAACAGTAATTTTAGATTCTATTGCAACAGCTTATGTTGAGGCTATTTGTGATAAAATTGAAGAAGATATATTTAATAAATATAAAGAAGAAAATAAAGGACTTAGTTTTAGATATAGCCCAGGGTATGGAGATTTAGGGCTTGAAATTCAGGGTGACTTTTTAGATGCTTTGAATGCTAGGAGAGTTATAGGACTAACTGTCAGTAGCAGTAATCTTTTGATTCCTAGAAAATCTGTAACTGCAATTCTTGGTATTAAGAATAATCAGAGTAAAAAGATAAAAAGAACTTGTGCTAATTGTTTGAACTATGAGAGCTGTAAATTTAGAAAGGACGGTGTTAAATGTGGGGATTAGAGAAAAAATTAAAAGTGAGTTTTTAATTTTTGATGGAGCAATGGGAACAATGTTACAAAAGAAAGGGTTAAAGCTTGGAGAAAATCCAGAAATTTTTAATATAGAACAGGCTGATAAAATATATGAGGTGCATAAAGAATATGTTGATGCAGGGGCTGATATTTTAACAACAAATACTTTTGGTGCTAATGAAAAAAAATTAAAGAAAATAGGATTTACTGTAACTGAAATTGTTACGAAATCTATAGAGATTGCAAAAAAAGCTATAGGTAATAGAGAAGTATACATAGCACATGATATTGGACCAATTGGGGAAATGCTTGAGCCTATGGGAACTTTAAGTTTTGATGAGGCTTATGATATTTTTAAAAATCAAATGATAGCAGGAGAAAAAGCAGGAGCAGATTTATTTATAATTGAAACAATGACAGATTTATATGAAGCAAAGGCTGCGGTTCTTGCTGCAAAGGAAAATACAAGCATTCCTGTAATTGCTACAATGAGCTTTGAGGAGAATGGTAGAACTTTTACGGGTTGTAGTGCTAAAAGTATGGTTTTAACTTTAGAAGGGCTTGGAGTTGATGCTATTGGAGTGAATTGTTCTCTTGGACCTGATCAACTTTTGGGTGTAGTTGATGAAATTGTTAAATATACTAATTTGCCAGTAATAGTTCAAGCTAATGCAGGACTTCCAGATATAGTTGATGGAGAGGCTGTTTATAATGTTTCTGCTAAAGAGTTTGCAAAGGGAGCAGAGAAATTTGTTGGGCTTGGAGCAACAATAATTGGTGGATGTTGTGGGACAACTCCAGAATTTATTAGTGAAATTAAAGAACTTTTAAATGGGCGAGTTCCAGAAAAAAGAGAGCATGTTATTCAGAATGCTTTATGTACACCATCAAAAGTTGTGGAGATAAATGGAGTTAGAGTTGTGGGTGAGAGAATTAACCCAACAGGTAAAAAGCTTTTTAAAGAAGCCCTAATCAATGAAGATATGGACTATATACTTAATCAGGCAATTGAGCAGGTTGAGGCTGGTGCAGATATTCTTGATGTTAATGTAGGGCTACCAAAGATAGATGAGAAACAAATGATGATAAGAGTTATAAAAGAGATACAATCAATATTAGATGTTCCACTTCAAATAGATTCAACAAGAGCTGATGTTATAGAAAGTGCTTTAAGATATTATAATGGGAAAGCTATTGTTAATTCTATAAATGGTGAAGATGAAGTTATGGATACTATTCTTCCTATTATAAAAAAATATGGTGCATCAGTTATAGGGCTTACCCTTGATAAAAATGGGATACCACCAAAAGCTGAGGATAGAGTTAAAATTGCAGAAAAGATAATTGATAGAGCTAGGAGTTATGGAATTAAAAAAGAAGATATTTATATAGATTGTTTAGTTTTGACAGCATCAGCACAGCAAAAAGAAGTTAAGGAAACTTTAAAGGCTGTTTCAATGGTTAAAGAAAAGTTAGGAGTTAGAACACTTCTTGGAGTTTCAAATATATCATTTGGACTTCCTAATAGAAAACTTATAAATGAAACATTTTTAACTTTAGCGTTTGGTGCAGGACTTGATTTGCCTATTATGAATCCTAATATTAAAGGGATGATGGATGTTGTACATTCATTTAAAGTTTTAAGTAATGAAGATGTTGATTCAGAGAACTTTATAAATATATATGGTGGAAATCAAGGTGAAGACAAAAGTAAGAAAGTTGAGAGTATAGGTGGAGAAAGAGATTTATTAACTATAGTTGTAAAAGGTTTAAAGGATGAAGCAAAAGGTGCGACAGAGAAACTTTTACAAAGTGGAAAAATTGAACTTGATATAGTTAATGATGATTTAATCCCAGCACTTGATATCGTTGGTGAAAAATATGAAAAGGGTGAAATATTCCTACCACAATTAATTAGGTCGGCAGAAACTGTAAAAGGAGCTTTTGAAGTTTTAAAAGAAAGTATACTTAAAAGTGGTGCTGAAAAAATTAGTAAAGGAAAGCTTATTTTAGCAACTGTGAAAGGTGATATTCATGATATTGGAAAGAATATTGTTAAAGTTATTTTAGAGAACTATGGGTATGATGTTATAGACCTTGGGAAAGATGTACCAATTGAAAAAGTTGTTGAGGTAGCAAAAGCTCAAAATATAAAACTTGTAGGGCTTAGTGCACTTATGACAACAACTCTTGTAAGTATGGAAGAAACAATAAAAGCTATAAGAGAAGCAGGGATAGAAACAACTGTATTTGTAGGTGGAGCAGTGCTTACAGAGGATTATGCACAGATGATAGGTGCAGATTTTTATGCAAGAGATGCAAAGGAATCTGTTAAGATTGCAAGAGAGATATTAGGGTAGAGATTAAGAAAACTTAACAGTACAAATATTATCTTTACTCACAAGTTGTACAGTAAATCATATATTGGTATGAAGTAAACAATTGTGGGGTGAGATAAATGACTAATAATTTAAATGCGGTTAGGTGTAAATATATTGGGAGCGTTAATGAAGTTGAACCAATAAATCATAGAAGATATACTTTTTTAGAAAATGAAGAAGTAAGTAGACTTATTGTCGGACTTAGATTTGATTCAAGAAATACTGATAATAGTGGCAATGAATTAATTGGACAATGGGCATTATGGGATGATAAATATACTTTGTATTTTCACGTAAATATAAAAAATGATGAAAACATTCAATGTGTTGCAATTAGAGATTTAAACATAAGAGAAGAATTAGCTGATAAGATAAAAAAACTTATAAAAGCAGAAAGCAAATTTATAAAGGCTAATGAAATATTGCAGTATTCAAAAGTTATAGTATATTTTAATAGTTCTCTCCCTTATTATAATAGGGTAGAAAATTGGGGGAATATAGATGATTATTTGAAGGAAAAAGACTTAAGTCATTTAAAATATAAAAGAAAAGAAATAGAAGTTTTGAAAGCTTTATTAAAACCATATATAAATAAAAAGTTAGTAGAGCTTCATAATGGAAATTTTAATATTGATTATATAGATATAATATCGCTAGAGAATAGAGACCTTGTAGAAGTCTATGAAATAGAATTTAATGTTGTTATAGATAACGATATATTATTTATTGGGAGTGCAAGGATAAGTGATGGAAAGATAGATATAATTAATTTTAATTTATATGAAAAGTAAGAAAAAGCAGTTTAGTGTAACTAGACTGTTTTTTTCTATTTACTAATAAAATGGATGAAATATTATTAAAGTGAAATAATATTCACTATAAAACGAATAAAAAGTAGGGTAAAACCGTAAATGTATTGATAAAATGATAGTTTTTAGTATATAATGTAAAAAACATAATTTTAAGGGGGGATAAAATATGTCAGTTAAAACTGAAAAAGGAAGAGAAAAATTTTCTTCAGGACTAGCAGTATTCTTAGCTACACTTAGCTCGGCGGTAGGTCTTGGGAATATATGGCTTTTTCCATACATTACAGGGGAGAATGGTGGAGCAGCATTTATTTTAGTTTATTTCATGTGTGTATTACTTATAGGGCTTCCTATTTTAGTTATTGAATTTGCAGTAGGAAGAGGAACAAGGAAAAATATTTATGGAGCTATAAAAAGCTTTACTAATAAAAAAGTATTTAAAGCAATAGGGATAATTGGAATCATAGCAACAAGTTGTATATTATTTTTCTATACAGCTGTTGCAGGATGGGTTTATTCATATATATTTAAGGCAATGACAGGCTTATTTAATGGCATGAATCCAGCACAGGTTTCAGATGTTTTTGTTAAGACAGCTGGAAATCCTACAAGTGCAATTATGTGGCAGCTTGTAGCAATAGTTGTAGGTTGTGGAGTACTTGCATGTGGAGTTAAAAAGGGAATAGAAAAACTTACAAAAACTCTTATGCCAGTTCTTATAGCACTTTTACTTTTCTGTGTTGTTAGAAGTTTAATGCTTCCGGGTGCAATGGAAGGCGTGGAATTCTTATTAAAGCCTGATTTTTCTAAGATTAATTTAGGTGTTATTATTGCAGCTATGGGACTTGCATTCTTTAAGTTATGTGTTGGAACAGGAACAATGGTTACATATAGTAGTTACTATACTGATGATAATAATTTACCAGCAACAGGAGCTAAAGTTGCATTAGCAGATACGGGAGTTTCAGTTCTTGCAGGACTTGCAATTTTCCCAGCTGTATTTTCATTTGGACTTGAGCCAACAAGTGGACCAGGATTATTATTTGAAACAATACCATTAATATTTGCAGGGATTCCAGGGGGGACAGTTCTAACAGTATTATTCTTTATTCTTACAGGAATGGCAGCAACTATGGCTATGATTTCTTTAATAGAAGTTTTAACAGCTACATTAACAGAGGAATTTAAAATTGATAGAAAGAAATCACAAATATTTAATGTTATATTTATTATAGCTTTTGGTTCTCTTGCAGCATTATCAGGACATCCAACAGCTCCACTTGCAGGTGTGAGTATATTTGGATTCACTATATTTGATTTTTATGATAAGCTCGTAAGTTTATTTTTACTTCCAATAAATGCATTTTTGATGTGTATTCTTGCAATCTACTATGTAAAAAAAGATTTCTTTATAAAGCAGATAACTAATAATGGTACATTAAAAAATGAATGGATAGCAAATGCATTATTATTTACAGTAAAATATATAACGCCTGTTTTAATATTAATTATTTTTATAGGAGCATTTATATAAAGTTAATCCTCACTCAGGTATTGAGTGGGGATTTTTTGTCTATAAAAGTCGAAGAGTTCACCAGTGAAATACATCTGTATTTTTATTTTTCAAAAGTGTGGTAAAAATGGTAATATAAGTATATAATAATTTTAAGATAATTAACTTTGGGGTATTTTAAAATAAGGGGGCTGAAAAAATGAAAAAGATTAAAATCGCACTTCTAGGATTGGGGAATGTTGGACGTGGTGTTTGGAAAATATTTGAGGCAAATAGAGATGAAATTAGAAAACGTTCAGGCTATGATGTTGAAATTGCTAAAATATTAGTAAGAGATATGCAAAAAGCAAGAGGTGTGGAAGTTCCAAAGGAACTTTTAACAACAAGTTATAAAGATATCATAGAAGATGATGATATTAAGATAGTTATTGAGCTTATGGGTGGCATAGAACCAGCTAAAGACTATATTTTACAAGCTATTAAGCATGGAAAACATATTGTCAGTGCTAATAAAATGCTTCTTGCTAAAATGGGTGATGAGTTATTTGAAGAAGCAGATAAACATGGAGTTAAGTTTCAGTATGAAGCAAGTGTTGCAGGTGGAATTCCAATTATAAGTAGTATAAATGATAGTCTTACTGCTAATAAAGTAGAAAAAATGTATGGAATTATAAATGGAACAACTAATTATATTTTAAGTCAGATGGAACTTGAAGATATGGAGTTTGATGTAGCACTTAAAGAAGCACAGGATAAGGGATATGCAGAAGCAGATCCAACATCTGATATAGAAAGTTATGATGCACAGTATAAATTAGCTATTTTAGCATCACTTGCTTTTGGAACAAAAGTTGAAGTTGAAGATGTTTATAGAGAAGGAATAACAAGTATAACATCAGAAGATATTAAATTTGCAAAAGAGCTTGGACTTAGAATAAAACTTCTTGCAACTGTTAAGGAAGATGAGAAAGGTCTTGAACTTAGAGTTCACCCTACAATGATTCCAGCAACTCATCCACTTGCAAATGTATATGATGCATTTAATGCTATATTTATAAAAGGAAATGCAGTAGGCGAGCTTATGTTCTATGGTAGAGGAGCAGGAGATTTACCAACTGGAAGTGCTGTTGTGAGTGATATAATTTCTATATTAAGAAGTAATGTTGATCATGAAAATGATATACCTGTTGTTAAGAATAATCTTTGGAAGAAGAATATTAAAGATATAAGTGAAACAGTTTGTAGATATTATATGAGAATTACAACTCTTGATGAGCCTGGAGTTTTAGGTTCATTAACTAAGGCATTTGGAGATAATGAAGTAAGTATAAGATCTATAATTCAAAGAGGTAAAAGAAGAAATGGGCAATATGTAACATTAGTTCTTGAAACTCACCATACAACAGAAGGTTCAATACTTCATACAATTGATAATATATATGAAATTAAAGAAGTTAAAAAAATTGATAACCTTATAAGAATAGAAGAATTTAGATAAATTTAAGTTAGATATTATAGTTCAATATTAATGAAAGGCAAACCTATTTGAGGTTTGCCTTTTTTAGTATTTCTTTATAGTTTTTAATTTTATAATCTAGTTCTTTATTAACTATTTGGAGTAGTTCTAATTGATGTAATATATTTTGTTGCTGCTCTTCTAAAATAGAAAGTCTTTGACTGCTAGTGTGTTCACCTTCTTTGAATAATCTTGTATATTCTTTGATTTTTGAAATTGGCATTTGAGAATTTTTTAGTCGAATAACAAATTTAATCCATTTGATATCATTTTCTGAGTAAATTCTATTTCCTTGTATATCACGCTTTGGAAATAATATTTCTTCTTTTTCGTAATATCTAAGCGTATAGGAACTTACATTGGTTATGTCTGATGCATCTTTAATTGAATACATAGAATAATCACCTCACTTTTATGATGTTATTATAAATCATAAAATTAATAAAAAAAAGATATTGACTTAGAGTAAGCTCTAAGGTGTATATTAAGAATAACAAATAGGAAAAATGAAATTATAAGAAACTAAGGAGGAAATTAAAATGAAATATACAGTTATTACAGGTGCAAGTACAGGAATAGGTAGAGAAGCAGCAAAGGAATTTGCAAAAAGAGGCAAAAATTTAGTTGTGGTTGCAAGAAGAAAAGTAGAACTTGAGAGTTTAAAAGCTGAAGTTAAAGGCATTAATGAGAAACTTGATGTTATTATAAAGGTTTCAGACCTTGGTAAACTAGAAAATGTATATAAGTTATATGAAGAGTTAAAAGAATTAGATATAGAAACATGGATAAA
>NZ_CAMQRY010000102.1 GCF_947036855.1 uncultured Clostridium sp. | reverse complement strand
TTTGATATAAGTCATATATTTTTTGTGAAATTGGATTTTCTAAATTTGTAATTAATATGTTCAAAATACACACCACCTAATATTATGTTGTTCTAATATTTAATGTATATGTAGTATTAGTCATTATATTGACAATTTTTTTTTATATTATTAAAGATAAGTTATTTATCTCTAGGAGGATTTATGGATATTAAAATTTTAGAAGAAGAACAGGGTATTTTATTAGAAACAAAAAAATGGCTTGTTTCTGAAATAGGTAAAATTAAAACAGAAGAAAATGAAATGCAAGAGAGAGTTACAGCTCTTAGTAAAAGTACTAAAGGTGCTTATAACCAAGAATTAGATATTAATAGAAAGCTTTATAATATAGTTAAAAAGAATATGGATTCATATATAGAAGCTAAAGATAAGCCTTATTTTGCAAGAGTTGATTTTAGAGAGTTTAGAAAAGATCCTGAAATATTCTATATTGGTAAGAATGGTCTTGGTGATATGGAAAGTGGTGATGAAAAAGTTATTGACTGGAGAGCTCCAGTTGCTGATTTATATTATAGTGGAACACAAGGGAATGCTTATTATGTTGCACCTGTTGGAGTAATTGAAGGTGATTTAAAACTTAAAAGAAAATTTCTTTATAATGGTGAAAATAATATTGAAAAGTGTTTTGATGAAGGAATAAATGAAATTATTTTACAATCTCAAAACCAAGAAGAAAATGCTTTGATTGATGAGTTTTTAAAACTTACTCTTGAAGAAAGTACTGGTACTAAATTAAAAGAAGTTGTTGCAACTATTCAAAAAGAGCAAAATGATATTATAAGAGCTGATAAAAGTTTTCCAATGATAATACAAGGGTCTGCTGGTTCAGGAAAAACAACAGTAGCACTGCATAGACTTGCGTATCTTATGTATAGACATAAAGAGACACTATCTGGAAGTGACATATTAGTTGTTGCACCTAATAAAATATTCTTAGATTATATATCAGAAATTTTGCCAAACCTTGGAGTTGATAAAGTTCCACAAATGACATTTGAAGAACTTGCACTGAAAAAGCTTGGATTAAAAGGAACTTTGATAAGTAAAGATAAAAAACTTGTGAAAATAATTGAAGAAGCAAATGAATTAGAAGTAAAATATATAACAAATGAAAGTAAACTTAAAGGAACTCTTGGATTTAAAAATATTTTAGATAGATATATAAGGATTTTAGAGCGAAATGATAGTGATATAGAAGATATACTTGTTGATAAGTATTCACTATTTGATAAAAAAGAAATTAAAAGACTTTTCTTAAAGGATCTAATAAAACATCCAATTAACAAAAGAAAAACAGAAATCAAGAGGTATTTCGAGAAAAAACTTGGACAAAAGATATTAGATGTTTTAAATAAAGTTGATTTCCAATATGATTATACAATTTCAAGAGCAAAGAAAACTATTGAAGATGAAATTGAAAGAAGAAAAGAAGTTATAAAAATTTATGACGAGCGTGATATTAAAAAAGTTGAAATAAAAAAACAAGCAAAACATGCTTTTAATAAATATTTTGAAGATTGGAAAGGGATAAGCACAAAAAATATATATAATGAACTATTCCTTAACTCAGAAGTGTTAGATGAAGTTACTTCAGGAAAAATCCCCAAAAAACTTAGTAACTACATAGTTGAAACACTAAAAGTTAATTTAGATAGCAATTGTATTGATGCTGATGATTTAGCTGCTATGATGTATCTAGAGTTTAAAATTGAAGGTATCCGTGATGATGAAATGTTTAAGCATATAGTTGTTGATGAGGCACAAGATTATTCAATACTACAATTAGAGGTTATATCTATGATGAGTAGGGGAAGAAGTTTAACTATAGTTGGAGATATTGGTCAAGGAATCTATTCTTATAAAGGAATAAATTCTTGGGATACTGTTATTGAATATTTATATCCTGAGAAAGGTATATACAAAACTCTTACACAAAGTTACAGAAGTACAGTTGAGATAATCAATTTTGCAAATGGTGTTTTAAGAAAACAAGAAAACTATCCTAAGCCAGCTATGCCAGTTTTAAGACATGGAATGAAACCAGAAGTTACTGAATTTAAAACTATTAAAGAATTTAGTTCAATGGTAGATGAAATTGTAACTAAAGTTAAAAATGATGGAAAAACATCTGTAGCTATAATATGTAAAACATTGAAAGAAAGCAAGAAACTTAGAGATAGTATGAAAAAATACTCTGAAAATAATTTTGTTATGGTAAAAAATGATGATAAGACAATAGATCTTAATTTAATAATAATTCCATCTTATTTAACAAAAGGGTTGGAATTTGACTGCTCTATAGTTTATAATTTAGATGATGAAAATTATGGAGATAATGAATTAGATAAAAAACTTCTATATGTTGCCCTTACAAGAGCATTACATTATGAATATATATTCTATAAGGGAACAAAATCAAAATTAATAGAAGATTAAAAAGGAGCTAATTATGGAAGATAAAAAAATAATGGCATTTAAAGATGAGGAAGGTAATAAAATTGAGTTTGAAGTTATTGCTGAAATTTATTTAGATGAAGAAACAGAAAATGAAAAGAAATATTTATTACTTTCACCAGTTGAAGAAGGTAGTGAAGAGGATATGTTTGCTTTTAGAGTTGATGTATCAGAAGCTGGAGAAGAATTTAATTTAGTTGAAGATGATAATGAGTTTGATGCAGTTAAAAAAGCTTATAAAGATCTTTTATATTAGACTATAGGAGGTGTATATGGAAAACATAAAAGACTATTTAATTGAAAACAATTTAACAGTTATAAAAACAGACTCTAGAGAAATTGTTGTATCATATAAGTTTGATTTAGTTGAACTTGATGCAGCAAATCATTATGTTAAAGAGTTAGAAGGTGCATCTGATTTAGAAAAAGAAGAGGAATTTAATCAATATTTAGAAGATATAGCATCTGATAATGTATCAGATGTTATTGAAGATATATCTGAAGAATTAGATATTGTATTATCATTTAAGGCTAGCAAAATTATTGATAATGAACAGTTATTTGTTATCAATAAAAATCATAATTTTTAAGAAATTGTTAATGAAAATGTTTTCCTTGACTTATAAAATCGATTTGATATAATAAGAATATAAAGATTCCTAAGATGTGCGAGAAGCTCATTAGTTCAACCTACATTACTTTTCTGGGATTTATGAAACATTTAATGATGTTGCGCTTCGAAGGATTTTCCTAATGCTGAAGATAACAAAGATTTAAATTGAATATTGCCCACCTGCGAGACGCAGGTATGGATAAATGAGTACGACGGCATTTCGGGATTATTTGAAATTTCAACCTCTGTGAAAACAGAGGTTTTTTTCTCGTTCAAATTAATTGATTATTTATATTTATTGTAAAATAAGGTATAATTAGTAAATAAAGTTTGAGGGGGTTATTATATTGAAAAAAATACAGATGAGTATACCTTTAGTTGAAATGGATGGAGATGAAATGACTAGAATCCTTTGGAGTTCTATAAAAGAGAATCTTATACTACCATATATCGATTATAAAGGTGAATATTATGATTTGGGGCTTGAAAATAGAGAATTAACATTAGATAAAGTTACAATTGATGCAGCTAATGCAACAAAAAAATATGGGGTGGCTGTTAAATGTGCAACTATAACACCAAATAAAGAGAGAGTTACTGAGTATAATTTAAGTCAAATGTGGAAAAGTCCAAATGGAACAATAAGAGCAATACTTGATGGTACTGTTTTTAGGGAACCTATAATAGTTAAAAATGTAAAACCATTGGTTAAAGGATGGAAAGAACCTATAATAGTTGCTAGGCATGCATATGGTGATATATATAAAGCTACAGAATTAAAAGCTAATATCAATGATAAAGTATATTTAGTTGTTGAAGGGGAAAATGGTACTATTAAAGAGGAAGTTTTTAATTTCACAAATTCTGATGGTATTATTTTAGGGATGCATAATACAAATAAATCTATAGAAAGTTTTGCTAGGTCATGTTTTGAATTTGCATTAGATAAAAATCTTGATTTATGGTTTTCTACTAAAGATACTATTTCAAAAACATATGATCATACATTTAAAGATATTTTTAGCGGTATTTTTAATGATGACTATAAAGATAGATTTAAAGAAGCGAATATAGAATATTTCTATACTTTAATTGATGATGCAGTTGCTAGAGTTGCTAGATCAGAAGGTGGTTTTATTTGGGCTTGTAAGAACTATGATGGGGATGTTATGTCAGATCTTATAGCGACAGCTTTTGGATCACTTGCTATGATGAAGTCTGTTCTTGTTTCTCCAGATGGTAAGTTTGAATATGAGGCAGCTCATGGAACTGTACAAAGGCATTATTATAAATATTTAGAGGGTGAGATAACATCTACAAACTCTGTAGCTACAATTTTTGCATGGAGTGGTGCTCTTAGAAAAAGAGGAGAACTTGATAATAATTTAGAACTTATGGAGTTTGCTAATAAATTAGAAAATAAAACTATAGAAGTTATAGAAGATGGTATTATGACTAAAGATTTAGCTTTAATTGCAGAAGGGCAAATAAAAAAATGTGTAGATTATAAAGAATTTATATTAGAAATTTCTAATAGATTATAAAAAAATCCTGCTTTAGATATAAGTTATCTATGGCAGGATTTTTTCTTTGTAAAAAATTTCATTAAGCAACTTTAGATATTTTAGATTGATCTTTTCTTATTTGAGCTTTATATATTATATATTGCTCTTTTAGAATGAATTTATCTAAGTTTTGGCTCATTAAAACAACAATAGGATTAGTTCTTTTCATAAATGTAAGAAGCATATTTAAGACTTTCTTACGAGATTTAATCTTTTTTTGAATTTCTTTTCTACTCATTTCATACCCCTTCTGATTAAATTTGACAAAAGTTCTTATAACTCAACTAATATCTCTAAATTTATTATATATTGTACACAAATATTTGTAAAACAATTATTTACTTCAAATTATACCAAATATTGACAATTTATTGTAAAAAAGTATATTTTATTTGTTTTTTGTAATTTTAAGAAAAGAAGATTATCGTAATTAATTATAGGTTGATAATAGCATGATATATAGGGTAAAATAATATTATAATATGTTTACAAAAGGAGAAAAATTATGGAACTAAAGATATTGACTGATAAAATAAATGAATTAGCGCGTAAAAATAAAACAGTTGGATTAACTGATGAAGAAAAAAAGGAGCGTGAGGTTTTAAGAAGAGAATATATAGATAGATTTAAAAATAATATGAGATCTCAACTTGAGGAAATAAAACCAATGGATAAAAAATAAAAAATAAATTTGTTAGAGGTGATATATAGTGGGAGTTACTGTAGAAAAACTAATAAAAGATTTTAATTTAGAAGTTATACAAGAAGGGGAATCTAATATTCCTATTGATGTACAAGATATTAATAGACCTGGGCTTCAGCTTGCAGGATTTTACAATTATTTTGCACCAGAAAGAATACAAGTGATAGGAAAAGCTGAACTTAGCTTTATAGAAGATATGGCAGTTGATCTTAGTTATAAAAGAGTTAAGAAATTCTTTTCATTTGATATTTCATGTCTTATCATTACTAGAGATTTAGAAGTTCCAGAAGCAATTTTATCAGCAGCTAAAAAAAATAAAACTTGGCTTGTTAGAACTGGTATGATTACTACAAAATTTATAAGTAAACTAACTTTATACTTATCAGATATGATGGCACCTGAAACTAGACTTCATGGAGTTTTAGTTGATGTCTATGGAATTGGTATGCTTATAACAGGAGAAAGTGGAATTGGTAAAAGTGAAACAGCACTTGAACTTATAAAAAGAGGTCATAGACTTGTAACTGATGATGCAGTTGATATTAAAGAGATTGATGGAGAACTTATAGGGACATCACCTTATATTACATTTGGGATGTTAGAAGTTAGAGGTATGGGTATTATTGATGTCTCTGCCTTATATGGTCTTAGTTCAATATTACCATCAAAAGATATAAAAATTATGATTCATTTTGAACATTGGAAAGATGATGGAGATTATGACAGACTTGGTATTGATAATGAATATGAAAAAATACTAGGTGTTGATCTTAAAAAACTTAGAGTTCCTATAAGACCGGGTAGAAATATAGCTGTTATTATAGAAGCAGCAGCAGCAAATTATAGATATAATTTAATGTCAAATACTACTCCAGTAGATATTATTGAACAAAGAATGGTTGAATCAAGAGAATAAAATTAGAGGGGTTGCTATAATGGGAAATGATTTGTTAAAGAAAAATGTGCTTGCTTGGGATACTTACAGTGACGCAGATATGAAAGATGTATTTAGTTTATCAGAAAGATATAAAAACTTTATGTCTATAGCTAAAACTGAAAGAGAATCTGTTGATTTTATGATTGATATTTTAAATGCAAAAGGATTTAAAGATTTAAAGATTATAACTAAAAATAAAGAAACTTTAAGCATTGGTGATAAAGTTTATTATAATAATATGGGTAAATCATTAGCTGCTTTTGTTATAGGTAGTGAGGATATTGAAAATGGACTTAGAATTATAGGTTCACACATTGATGCACCAAGAATAGATTTAAAGCAAAATCCTTTATATGAAGATAATGGACTAGCTATGCTTGATACACATTATTATGGTGGAATTAAGAAATATCAATGGGTAACATTGCCTCTTGCTCTTCATGGAGTTTTTATAAAGAAAGATGGTACTAAAGTGAATATTATAATTGGTGAAGATGATAGTGATCCTGTTATAGGAATATCAGATTTATTAATTCATTTATCAGCAGAGCAACTTGATAAGAAAGCAAATAAAGTAATTGAAGGTGAAAATCTTAATTTACTTGTTGGAAGTATTCCTCTAAAAGGAACTTCTGAAAAAGAAGCTGTTAAAATGAATATCTTAAAATTATTAAATGAAAAGTATGATATTGATGAAACTGATTTTATATCAGCAGAGATTGAAATTGTTCCAGCAGGTAAAGCTAGAGATTATGGACTTGATAGAAGTATGGTTCTTGCATATGGACATGATGATAGAATATGTGCTTATACATCATTTGAAGCAATGCTTGAGGTTGAAAATCCAAGTAAAACAATAGTTGGTTTATTTGTTGATAAAGAAGAAATTGGTAGTGTTGGTGCTACAGGAATGCATTCAAAATTCTTTGAGAATTCACTTGCTGATATAATTGATGCTATGGGTGATTATTCTGATTTAAAACTTAGAAGATCATTACAAAATTCAAAAATGTTATCTGCAGATGTAACTGTTGCATTTGATCCTAATTACCCTAGTGTTGTAGAAAAGAATAACTCTGCTTTCTTTGGAAGAGGGGTTGTATTCTCAAAGTATACTGGTTCAAGAGGAAAGTCAGGGTGTAATGATGCAAATGCAGAATATATGGCTTACCTTAGAAATATTATGGATGAAAATAATGTAGTTTGGCAAACAGCAGAACTTGGTAGAGTCGACCAAGGTGGTGGTGGAACTATAGCATATATACTTGCACAGTATAATATGGAAGTTATAGATTGTGGAGTAGCACTTCATAATATGCACGCACCTTGGGAAGTAGCTTCTAAAGCTGATATATATGAAACTAAAAAATGTTATAAAGTTTTCTTTATGAACTAATAAAATTTCACTAAAATAGCCTCTATGGAATATATTAAAGTATAAATATATTCTATGGAGGTATTTTTTATGAATAAAAACTCATTTGATTTTGGAAGATTGAAAAATTATGGGCTTTGGGTTTCAGTAGCAGCACTTGCTCCTATGATATTAGAAGGATTTGGTGTTAGTATATTACCTGATAATTATCAACTTATAGTAACAGGTATTCTTGGTATTCTTGTAACAGCAGGTATTTTAAGTAATCCAACAACATCTAATAAAGGATTCTTAGATGATAACAAAAATAACGATTCAGTAAATAAATAATTAACTTTCTTTTAAACTGTTCTCTTCTTTTTAAAAATGATTGATAAATAAAGGTTTATATATTAGAATTTAGATATGAAAATTTTAACAAATAATTAGCTAAGAGGAGAGAACAGAATGAAAGAAGTAATTAGCACAAGTAAAGCACCCGGTGCAATAGGACCATACTCACAAGGAATAAAAGTTGGTAATTTAGTATTTACATCAGGGCAAATACCTTTAAACCCAACAAATGGAGAAATGGCAGAAACTATAGAAGAGCAAACAAAACAAGCTTTAGAAAATATTAAAGCTATACTTGAGGAAAGTGGAACTTGTATGGATAATGTTATTAAAACAACTGTGTTTTTAACAGATTTAAATGATTTCACAAAAATGAATGATATATATGCTACATACTTTATTGGAGAAAAACCAGCTAGAAGTGCGATAGAAATATCAAAGTTACCTAAAGATGCTAAAATAGAAATAGAAGCTATTGC
>NZ_CAMQRY010000101.1 GCF_947036855.1 uncultured Clostridium sp. | reverse complement strand
TATATAGCTACATTTTATATTATAAGAAATTCACTTATAAAACTTAATTCAGTTTGTATAATATCGGGTGATTTTGGAGCTTTTAAAAAAAGTGTTATAGAAGAACTTGGACTTTTTCAAAGCAAACACATAGGTAGTATAGAAATGTCAGTTCAGTTAAATGAATATGCAAGTGAAAATGGAAAAATTATAACATATGATGACAGAGCTGTTTGTTTTACAGAGGCACCAAGCAATTTAAAAGATTGTTATAAAAAAAGAATGACATGGCAAGATTGCTTTATAGAGATATTTTTTAAGCACTATAACTTTTTGCTTGGGAAAAAGATAAAAAATTATATTGGGGCTATTGGATTTATAAATACACTATTACTTGGATATCTATCAGTAATACTAACATATATTGGTGTTATTAGCATAGTAGTAAGTTTTAGTGAGGGGTCACAGGTAAGTATAAATGCAATTATACAAATAGTAATTGGAATTGTTATATTTATAGTATATTCTTTAGGGAATTTAAGTTTTGCAAAAAATAATAAATTATGTTTTGGGGAAATCAGTAAAATGAAACTTATAACAATACATATATATATGCTAGTTTGGTTTAAACCAATGACAATAGTAATATTTTTAATGGGGTTCACAATGTACTTCTTTAAAAGACTTTATAAATATACAATATTAAGACAACCTAAAGTACATACAGTTAAGTTAAAATAGAATAAATTTATTGAAGAGAAAAGTTAGTAGCTTTTCTCTTTTTTAAAAAATTAAATATGAGGAACAAATATAAGGATATAGAATAGTATAAAAATATATAAAATACGTATAATATTAGTGAAATGCAGAAAAAAGTTCTTGACTTTAATCTGTACAATAGTATAATTAAATAAAATTGGAATTAATTTACAAATAATAGGAGGGTGAATATGTTAACTTTAATAGGTAGAAATTTTGTAGAATATTTTTATAACTTTTATTACGGCTTAAGCTTTTATTTTAGCATGGTCTTTTTTAGCAGTGAAAAAAATAATATAAAAAATATATCTAATGAATTTAAAAACATATTGCCTAGCTATAATTAATATTGGCAAATTAACATTGTTGTTTTAAAATAAGATTCATTAGTGAATCTTATTTTTTTTACTTAAAATTAAAAAAACTAGTATTATTTTTTGAATCTTGATAACAAATTTATAAAATTTTGATAAAATAGGTCCATTGGGTAAATGGGTACAGAAAAAAATAGGAGGGTATTATTTATGATCGTAATTTTAAAACCAAAAACACAGGAACAAGAAGTTAAGAAGTTAATTGACAAAATACAGAGCTTAGGAGTAGACGTACAAGTGATAAATGGAGAAGGAAAAAATATATTAGGGCTTGTTGGTGATACTAGCAAGATAGACCCAAAGAAGATAGAAGTTAATAAAAATGTAGAAAGAATTTGTAAGGTTCAAGAGCCTTATAAAAAAGCTAACAGAGTTTTTCATCCGGATAATTCAATATTTGATATATGTGGAAGAAAAATTGGTGGTAAGCAAATTACACTTATAGCAGGACCTTGTTCTGTTGAGTCGCCAGAGCAAATTGTTGGTATAGCTAAGAGTGTTAAAGAGATAGGTGCTGGATTCCTAAGAGGTGGGGCATTTAAGCCAAGAACATCACCATATAGTTTCCAAGGACTTGAAGCTGAAGGACTTGAGCTTTTAAAGCTTGCTAGAAAAGAAACAGGACTTCCAATAGTTACAGAAATCATGGGAACAAGTATGATTGATAGATTTGTTGATGATGTTGATGTAATTCAAGTTGGGGCAAGAAATATGCAGAATTTTGACTTATTAAAAGAACTTGGTAAGACAGATAAGCCGATACTTCTTAAAAGAGGTTTATCAGCTACTATAGAAGAACTTTTAATGTCAGCAGAATATATTATGGCAGGTGGAAATGAGAGAGTTATACTTTGTGAGAGAGGTATTAGAACTTTTGAAACTTACACAAGAAATACACTTGATTTAAGTGCTGTTCCAGCTATTAAGAGATTAAGTCACCTTCCTGTTATTATTGACCCAAGTCATGCAGCAGGTAAGAATTGGATGGTTGACCCATTATCAAAAGCAGCAATTGCAGTTGGAGCTGATGGACTTATAATAGAAGTTCATAATGATCCTGAAAATGCTCTATGCGATGGACAACAATCTTTAAAACCATCAGAATATGCAAAGCTTGTTGAAGAAATGAAAGCTATTGCAAAAGCTGTAGGTAGAGAAATATAATTAGATGAAAAAATTAAGAGTTAATTTAGAAGAAAGAAGCTATGATATTTTAATAGAAAAAAAGCTTCGTTATAAATTAAGCACTCTTGTAAGAGAAGTTCATAAAGGAAATAAAGTTGCTATTATAACAGATACAAATTTATTTAGAATTTATGGAGAAGAAATAAAGTCTATTCTTTTAAAAGATGGATTTGATATAAAGTTTATTATAGTAGAAGCAGGGGAGAAAAGTAAGGACTTTTCTTCACTGCTACCTATATATAGTGAACTTTTAGACTTTAAACTTACAAGAAGTGATTTAATTATTACCTTTGGTGGTGGAGTTGTTGGTGATTTAGGTGGTTTTGTTGCCTCAACATTCCTAAGAGGAATTAAATTTATACAGTTTCCAACATCACTTTTAGCACAAGTTGATTCAAGTGTTGGTGGTAAAGTTGCTGTTGATGTTAAAGAAGGAAAAAATCTTGTTGGAAGTTTCTATCATCCAATTAGAGTTATTATAGATACAGATATTTTAAATACATTAGAAGAAAAATATTTTAATGATGGACTTGGAGAAGTTATAAAATATGGTTGTATAAAGGATAAAGACTTATTTGAAAAGCTTGAAAATTATAAAAACAAAGAAAAGTTAAAAGCTGATATTGATAATATTGTGTATACTTGCTGTGATATAAAAAGACAGGTTGTAGAAAATGATGAGAGAGATACAGGGGAGAGAATGCTCCTTAATTTTGGACATACAATAGGTCATGCTATTGAAAAGTTTTATAATTTTGAGGTTTATAGTCATGGAGAAGCTGTTGGTATAGGAATGTATGAAATGACAGTTTTAAGTGAGCAAAATGGAGTAACAAAAGAAGTTATTTCAGATAGAATAAAAAATATTTTAAAAAAATATGATTTGCCAGTAACTTGTGATGCTTTAAAAAGAGGCAAAACAGAACTTATAGAGGCAATGACACTTGATAAAAAGAATTTAAATAATAAATTAAATATTATTGTATTAAAAGAAATTGGTGAGAGTTTGATATATAAAACAGATTACGATTTCTTTGAAATTTGGAGAGGTGAAGAAAATGTCTAAGATAAAAATAAAGGGTGGGACTTTATTAAAGGGAGATATTATTGTACCTCCATCAAAAAGTATGGCTCACAGGGGTGTAATATGTGCATCACTTGCTAAGGGAAAAAGTATTATAAGCAATATTGATTTATCAGATGATATTATTGCTACAATGAATGCAATGAAATCACTTGGTGCAAGTATAAAAGATTTAGGTAATAAATCATATGAAATAGATGGAACAAATACATTTAATATTAGTAATGAAAAAAGAGTTATAGATTGTAATGAATCAGGTTCAACACTTAGATTTTTAGTTCCTGTATCAATAGCTAAAAAGAATAATGTTAAATTTGTTGGTAAAGGGAATTTAGGTAAAAGACCTCTTGATCCATTTTACCAAATTTTTGAAAGACAAGAGATAGACTTTTCATATACTGATGAAATTCTAAATCTTAATATCAACGGAGAATTAAAGGGTGAGATTTTTAATATAGCTGGTAATATAAGTTCGCAGTTTATAAGTGGACTGATGTTTACACTTCCACTTCTTAAAGAAGATTCAAAAATTGTTATAACAACAGAACTTGAGTCTAAGGGATATTTAGATTTAACACTTTCAATGCTTAAAAGTTTTGGTATTGAAGTTATAAATGATAATTATAAAGAGTTTATAATAAAGGGTAATCAAGAGTATAAACCTTTTAACTATGAAGTTGAAGGGGATTATTCACAAGGTGCATTCTATCTTTGTGCAGATGCTATTTCAAATAAGGTAGCGATTAAGAATTTAGATTTATATTCGCTTCAAGGAGATAGAGAGATAATTGAAATTCTTGAGAATATGGGAAGAAGACTTGTTATAGAAAATAAATCTCTAAGTATAAAGAGTTGTGAGTTTGAAGAGTCTATTGTAGATGCTAAAGGGTGTCCTGATGTTATACCAGTCTTAACTGTTGTAGCAGCACTAAATAAAGGGAAAACTAAAATTATAAATGCAGGAAGACTTAGAATTAAGGAATGTGATAGACTTCATGCTATAACAACAGAGCTTAATAAACTTGGAGCTAAAATTACAGAATTTGAAGATTCACTTTTAGTTGATGGTGTTGAGAGTTTTCATGGGGCAGAGGTTTCAAGTCATGCAGACCATAGAATTGCAATGAGTCTTGCTATTGCATCAACAAGATGTGTTGGTGATGTAATTTTAGAAAACCCAGAGTGTGTATCAAAATCATATCCACATTTTTGGGATGATTTTAAAATGTTAGGTGGTGAAATAGTTGAGTGGAACATGGGGAAATAATATAGAAGTTTCTATTTTTGGAGAATCACATGGAAAAGCTATTGGTATAGTTATAAATGGGATTAAAGCTGGAATAGAAATTGATATGGAAAAAGTAGAGAAAGAAATGGGAAGAAGAGCACCAGGTAGAGATAAACTTTCAACTCCTAGAAAAGAGGCTGATAAACCAGTTATACTTTCAGGGATATTTGATGGTAGAACCACAGGAAGTCCAATTTCAATGATGATAGAAAATTCTGATACAAAGTCTAAAGATTATTCAAAGACAAAAGATTTACTAAGACCAGGGCATGCTGATTATGCAGGTTATGTTAGATATAATGGGTTTAATGATTATAGAGGTGGAGGACATTTTTCAGGAAGAATTACTGCACCACTTGTTTTTGTTGGGGCTATTGCAAAGCAAATTTTAGAGAGTGAAGGAATAAGAATTGGAGCTCATATAAAATCTGTTGCTAACATAAATGATGAATCATTCGATTTTGTGAATATAGATGAAAAAACTTTAGAGGGGCTTTTAGAAAAAGAACTTCCAGTTTTAAATGATTCTAAAATTGAAGAGATAAAATCTGAAATTATGAGTGCAAGAGAAAATCAAAATTCTGTTGGTGGAGTTATAGAAACAGCTATAGTTGGACTAAAAGCAGGAGTTGGTTCTCCATTTTTTGACTCATTAGAAAGTAAAATTGCCTCATTAGCATTTTCAGTTCCAGCAGTTAAAGGAATTGAATTTGGAGTAGGATTTGATATTTCACAGATGAAAGGTTCAGATGCTAATGATGAATATTATTTAGATGGGGATAATATAAAAGCTTATTCAAATAATAATGGTGGAATTACAGGTGGAATTACAAATGGGATGCCTGTTATTCATAGAGTTGCTATAAAACCTACACCATCAATTAGCAGGGAGCAGAGAACGGTTAATATAAGCACAATGAAAGATGAGGTAATTAAAATACAGGGCAGACATGACCCTTGTATAGTTCAAAGAGCTGTGGTAGTTATTGAGGCAATATCAGCACTTGCAGTTTTAGAACTTCTAAACGAAAGATAATTTGCTGATTTTTAGGGCTTAAGCAGTAAGTAGAAAAGGAGAAATTTATAGATGAGAGATTTAGACTATTGTAGGAATAGGATTGATGAAATAGATAAAAAACTTATAGAACTTTTTGAAGAAAGAATGAATATAGTGGTAGATGTTGCAATGTATAAGGCTGAAAATAATCTTCCTATATTTCATAAGAAAAGAGAAGAGGAAGTTATAAAAAAGAATGTTGATAGAGTAAAAGATGAGGAACTTAAACCTTATGCACAGGATATGCTCCACAGTCTTATGGATATAAGCAAGGCATATCAATGTGAAAAAATAAATAAAAGGGAAGTAGCACTTTCAAAAGGAAAAGAAATAAACCTTGGATTTCAAGGAGATTTAGGTTCGTTTGGTGAAGAGGCACTTATAAAATATTTTGGAAATGATTATAGTAAAAAGAGCTTTTCAGAATTTGAAGATGTTTTTACAGCACTTAAATTTTCAGAAATAGATTATGGGGTGTTACCAATAGAAAACTCTTCAACTGGTTCTATAACTGATGTGTATGACCTTTTAAGAAAATATGATTATCATATAGTTGGTGAAACTCTCCTTAAAATTGAGCATAATCTTTTAGGGATAAAAGGTGCAAAGATAGAAGATTTAAAAGAAATATATTCTCATCATCAAGGGTTTGAACAAAGTGGAAACTATATAAAAACACTTAAAGATGTAAAAAAAATACCGTATCATAATACTGCTATAAGTGCTAAATATGTAAGTGAACTTTCTGATAAAACAAAGGGTGCTATTGCAAGTAAAAGAGCAGCAACTATTTATGGACTTGATATTTTAAAAGAAACAATAAATGATGCAAGAGAAAATTACACAAGATTTATAATTATAGGGAAAGATTTTGAAACATCAGAACTTTGTAATAAGATGACTATTGCATTTGTAATAGGAAATAAAGCAGGACAGCTTTACAGTAAGCTTAAAGTTTTTGATGAGAATAATATTAATATGAGAAAAATTGAGTCAAGACCTATGGGAAATGGTTCATTTAATTATATTTTCTATGTTGATATTGATGGTAATATTGATTTTGAAGAAATAAAAAAAGCACTTAATAGTATAGAAAAAACTACTGAAGATTTCAGAATAATGGGTGCATATAAAAGACAGGAGTAATATTATGAAAATATTTGGTCTTATAGGTGAGAAGCTAGGACATAGTTTATCACCAGAAATACATCAGAGTTTATTTGGAAAACTTGATATGGATGCAAAATATAATCTTTTTTCTATATCAAAAGAGAATATAAATATGGCAGTTAGTAGTCTAAAGATACTTGGTATTAGTGGTGTAAATATAACAATTCCATATAAGGAAACTTTAATGGAGCAGGTTGATTTTATATCAGATGAAGCTAGAAAGATAGGTGCTATTAATACTATTTTAGTAAAAAACAATAAATCATATGGATATAATACTGATTATTATGGCTTTAAAAAAATGTTACTGCGTGATGGAGTAACTTTTAAAGGCAGAGAATTTTATGTTTTAGGTTCAGGTGGAGCATCAAAGGCTATAATACATCTTCTTTTAGATGAAGGTGCAAGTAAAGTTTATATGGTTTCAAGAGATAAGATATCTGCAAGTGAGAAATTTAAGGGTATTAATATGGAGTTTTTAAATTATGAGGATATGAATGATATAAAAAAATCATATGCAATTATAAATACAACTCCTTGTGGAATGTATCCAAACATAGACAGCATAGCAGTTTCAAAAGGTATTTTTAATAAGTTTGAAGTTGCATGTGATATAGTTTATAACCCAGAGGAAACTAGATTTTTAAAAGAAGCTAAAGAGTGTGGGATTAAGACTGTAAAAGGTTTATATATGCTTGTTGCACAGGCAATTAAGGCAGAAGAAATTTGGAATAATATTATTATTGATGAAAAAACAGAAAAAGATATATTTTTAGAGATAAGTAAAAAGTTTAAATAGTATGAGTAATTGATAAAGTGGTGATATATTTGAAAAAAGGAATTGTTTTAATAGGTATGCCAGGGTGTGGAAAAACAACACTTGGGCAAGAAATAGCAAGTAGTCTTAATTTGAAATTCCTTGATATGGATGATTTTATAGAGAGAAGTACAAAGAAAACTATAAGTAAGATATTTGAAAAGGGTGAGGATATATTTAGAGCTTATGAAACAAAAACTTGTGAAGTTTTATCAAGACTTGATAAGGTGCTTATATCAACTGGTGGTGGAGTTATTAAGAAAAGTGAGAATATGGATTATTACAGAGATTTTGTGATTATTTTTATAAATAGACCACTTGAACTTATTTTAGAAGATGTAGATACATCTACAAGACCACTTTTAAAGGATGGAAAATCAAGACTTATAAATCTTTATAGAGAGAGAATAGATTTATATAATCAGTATGCAGATATTATTGTTATAAATGATGGAGATATTGATACAATAGTTTCAGAAGTTATAGATAAGACTAAAGAATATTTAGTTTAAGTAAGGGTGATAGTATGAAAATTAAACTTATAAATGGACCAAATTTAAATCTTTTAGGAATAAGAGAGAAGAAAATATATGGTAGTAGAGATTTTAATGATGTTGTAAAAACTATTATTGAAGAGGGAGAAAAGTCAGGACATGAGATAATATCTTTTCAAAGTAATATAGAGGGCGAAATTATAAATGAAATTCATAGTGCATATTTTGATGGCTTTGATGGAATTATAATAAATCCTGCTGCTTACACTCATTACAGTATTGCGATATATGACGCTTTAAAAGGTGTTGAAATTCCAACAGTTGAAGTTCATCTTAGCAATATACACAAAAGAGAAGAGTTCAGACATAAATCAGTAACTGCACCTGCTTGTATAGG